>JAJUJN010000288.1 GCA_029265335.1 Alcaligenaceae bacterium | reverse complement strand
GTCGCAGCCGGACACCATGCGACCGAACGCTATGGTGCACCGGCGGTGGGTGAGGCCGTGGCTCGTCATTTCGGCATTCGCACCCAGTTCATCGACATTCCGAATCCGGTCTGAGGTTGCCGCAGGCCTGTGCAGGGCTTCGGCAACCAGAGGCAAGGCTACGTACTTGCTTTTTCGCGCGCTTTGCGTGCGGCCGAACCAATCCAGGGCCTAATCAGCTGGTGGCGTGCCGGGTGTCGGCGTGGCAGCCTTGGTGGCTGCTGGCGGCGGTGATTGGCGCTGCAAGGCGTCGCGAATTTCTCGCAGCAGTGCGATGTCTTCGGGGGGTGGTGCAACCGGGGTTTCAGCGGGCGCCATTTCTTTCTCGCGCTCGAGCTGGCGGCGGGCGCGGTTGATGGCGCGCACCAGCAGAAACACTACGAAAGCGAGCAACACAAAGTTGATCAGCACGGTGCTGAATCTGCCCCAGGCGAAGAGAATTCCGCCTGCCGCATTGAGATCGGCATAGGTGTAGGGGCCGGAATAGTCGGGCGGCATGCGCAGCACCAAAAACTTGTTGGTGAAGTCGACCGAGCCTCCCAGAATGATGTTGATCACCGGCATGAAGATGTCACGAACCAGTGAGTCGACAATGCCGCTGAAAGCGCCGCCTATCATGATACCGACAGCGAGATCCACCATGTTGCCGCGCACGGCAAACTCGCGGAACTCACGCATGAACTTCTTCATTCTTGATCCTCGAACAGAGTTGAACGCAACGCGCGTGGCTATTGTGTTGTGCCCCGCTGCCAGCTTATGGTTGCGCTTGGGGGTGAATCATAGCGCGGAGCGGCGGCGGGCGGACTGCCCTGGGGGATGTTCGATATCACTTGATGCGTCGTACAAGCCTGTAGGCTATAATTATGAGTTGCGATGCGCCAATAGAGGGTGCAGAACAAGGATGGCGAAATGAGTCAGGATAGTCTGGTTATGGATGGAAATAACGGGGTAGACGGTTCGGCAGATACCGAACAAGAAGTGAACCCTCTCGGTCTTAACAGAAATGCACCCATGAGCCCCGAGCGTCGCTTCTGGGTAGGCACGGCCTGTGCCGCAGGTGGAGTGATCGGCGTTGGCGCCGCGGTGCCCCTGGTGGCGTCGTTTGCACCCTCCGGCAGAGCCCAGGCCGCGGGCGCGCCCGTCGAGGTCGATGTCAGCACCATTCCGGTAGGCGAAATGCGTACCGTCGAGTGGCGCGGCAAGCCGGTCTGGATACTTCATCGGTCCCCCGAGATGCTGGCCACCCTCGAAACCACCAACGACGAAGTGGCCGATCCCAATTCCGAGCGTCCGGGCTACACACCGCCCTATGCGCAGAACCCTTGGCGTTCGCGCAAGCCCGAATTCCTCGTCACGGTGGGTATCTGTACCCACCTTGGCTGTTCTCCCACACCGCAACTCGCAGCCACACCTGGGCCCGGCCTGCCGGCCGACTGGGAGGGTGGCTTCTTTTGCCCGTGTCACGGTTCCACCTTCGATCTTGCCGGTCGTGTGTTCGCCAACAAGCCTGCACCCGATAACCTCGAAGTGCCGCCGTATCAGTTCCTGTCCGACACGCGCCTGATCGTAGGCGTCGACGAAGACAACCAAGCCTGATGTGTCGGCTGCCCTTTGGCCAGGGCGCTGCCACCGTAATCGAATAAACCCGCCACTCATAAGGAGCCGCTGTCATGGCTGGCGAGAAAAAGATCGAGACGACAGGCCTGATTGGCTGGATCGATGCTCGTTTTCCCCTGACGTCCACCTGGAAGGCGCACGTCTCGGAATATTACGCACCTAAAAACTTCAACTTCTGGTACATCTTCGGGTCGCTCGCGCTGCTCGTACTGGTGATCCAGATCGTCACCGGCATCTTCCTGGTGATGCATTACAAGCCCGACGCTCAGCAGGCGTTCCAATCGGTGGAATACATCATGCGCGAGGTGCCAGGGGGCTGGCTCATCCGCTACATGCACTCCACTGGGGCGTCCATGTTCTTCGTGGTCGTTTATCTGCACATGCTGCGCGGCTTGTTCTACGGTTCCTACCGCAAGCCTCGCGAGCTCGTATGGATTTTCGGTGTGGCCATCTTCCTCTGTCTCATGGCCGAGGCATTCATGGGCTATCTGTTGCCCTGGGGCCAGATGTCCTACTGGGGCGCGCAGGTGATCGTGAACCTGTTCTCCGCCATTCCCCTCATCGGGCCCGATCTCGCCATCTGGATTCGCGGCGATTACGTCGTGTCCGACGCCACGCTCAACCGCTTCTTTGCCTTGCACGTGGTGGCCATTCCGCTGGTACTCATCGGCCTGGTCGTGGCCCATATCGTTGCCCTGCACGAAGTGGGTTCCAACAACCCCGATGGCGTGGAAATCAAAGAGAAGAAAGACAAATACGGCGTGCCCCTCGATGGTATTCCGTTCCACCCCTATTACACGGTGCACGACGTATTCGGCACGGCGATGTTCCTCATCGTGTTTGCCGCCATCGTCTTCTTTGCGCCGGAAATGGGTGGTTTCTTCCTGGAGTTCAACAACTATCTCCCAGCCGATCCGCTCAAAACGCCGGCACACATCGCCCCGGTCTGGTATTTCACGCCGTTCTACTCCATGTTGCGCGCCATCACCGATGACTTCACCTGGGTGTTGGCTGGGCTGTCAGTGATTGCCGCTATTGCTCTGCTGGTGCGCAGCAATCTGCGGGGCCTGTGGCGCATCGCCGTACCGGTGATTCTTGTGCTGCTGGCCATTTCACTGCGCATTTTCGACGCCAAATTCTGGGGCGTGGTGGCCATGGGTGGCGCCGTCGTGCTGCTGTTTTTCCTGCCTTGGCTCGATACGTCGCCGGTCAAGTCCATCCGCTATCGTCCAGGTTGGCACAAGGTTCTCTACGGGATCTTCATCGTCAGTTTCCTGGTGCTCGGCTATCTGGGAACCCAGCCGCCCAGCCCGGTGTTCAACCTGATGTCCCAAATCGGCACGCTGATCTATCTCGGGTTCTTTCTGCTCATGCCAGTCTGGAGTCGCCGCGGTACCTTCAAGCCGGTGCCCGAGCGAGTCACCTACAAAGCTCACTGAGCCAACGGAATTAAGGGATATCGAGATGAAGAAGCTGCTTGGAGCAATCGCCTTGATGGTCGGCGCAGTGGTGGCACCATCCACCGCTGTGTGGGCCGCGGAATCCGTGGTGCCCCTCGATAGGGCGCCCAAAGCCGTCACCGACCTGGCTGCGCTGCAGAATGGCGCAAAGATCTTTGTGAACAACTGTCTCAACTGCCATTCGGCGCAGAGCATCCGCTACAGCGATCTGCGTCGTATTGGCCTTACCGACAGCCAAATCGAGAACAACCTGGTGTTCACCGGCGATACGGTGAACGACATGATGGATATCGCCATGACACGCGCCGATGCTGCGCGGTGGTTGGGTGTGGCGCCGCCCGACCTCTCTCTCATGGCCAAAGCCAAATCTGTGAACCTCGGGCCTACCGGCTCCGATTACATCTACACCTTCCTGCG
>JAJUJN010000220.1 GCA_029265335.1 Alcaligenaceae bacterium | reverse complement strand
GTACTTGCAGGTGCTCCAGAGCCTGTTGCAACCATTGCGTGGAAGTAGTTTTGCCGTTGGTGCCGGTCAATGCCACGACTGCGAGTTGTGCGGAGGGCTGCCCGTACCATTCTGCGGCCAGGCGCGGCGCCAGTGCTGCCAGGCCCTCCACGGGCAAGAAGACTGCCTTGGGATGCTCGCGCACCAGCTCTTCCTGAGAGGCGGGCGCAAGCCCGGCGGATTCATACACTACGGCCGACGCACCGGCCACCACCGCTTGCGCGATATAGCTGCGACCGTCGTTCACTTCGCCGGGGCATGCCAGAAACACGTCGCCCGCTTGAACATCGCGGCTATCGAGATGCAAGTGGGCGTGAGGCGCTACGTGCTCTTGCAGCCAGGAGAGGACGAAGTTCATGACCGCCCTCCCGCCGACGCCACAGTGATGCCGTCGATCGGCGCGTCGGGCTCGACGCCCAGAACGCGCAAGGTGCCGCCAGTGATGCGTTCGAACGCGGGCGCGGCCACGTGGCCACCGTAGTAAATCGGGCCGGCCGGTTCGTCGATGCGTACGGCCACCACGACACGTGGATTCGACGCCGGGGCGTAGCCCACATACGAAGCCACATACTTGCTGCGACTGTATTGGCCATCGATGATCTTGCGCGCGGTGCCGCTCTTGCCGGCCACCCGGTAGCCGGGCACCTCCACCTTGCCGCGGCGGGCCGCCGCCTCGAGCATCTGGCTGACGGTTCGCGCTGCTTCCGGGGTATAGACGGGAACCGTGGTGGGTACCGATTCGCGGCGCAGCATGGAAACCGACACGACCGAGCCATCTCGCGCCAAAGCCGCATAGGCGCGCGCCAATTGCACCAGCGACAGCGACAACCCATAGCCATACGACATCGTGGCCTTTTCGATGGGGCGCCACCGCTCCCAGGGCCGCAGACGCCCGGCAGCCACCCCCGGAAAGCCCTGCGTGGGAGGTTGGCCGAACCCCAGTGCGGTGAAGGTATTCCACATGTCGCGCGCGGCCAACAGCTCCGAAATCTGGGTCATGCCGATATTGCTGGAACGCTCGAGAATGCCGCTCACATCCAGCGACTCGTTCCGACTCACGTCGGAAATCACATGACCGGCAAACTCGAAGCGGCCGTTATACGTGCGAAAGCGAGTGTCGGGCTCCACCCGGTTCTGGTCGAGCGCCAAGGCCACCGAGAAAGGCTTCATCGTTGAACCCGGCTCGAACACATCGGTAAAGGCTCGATTGCGCAAGGCCGCGCCGGTGAGGGTCTGCCGCTCGTTGGGGTCGAAGGTGGGCCAGTTGGCCAGAGCCAGAAGCTCACCGGTTCGAACGTCGAGCACCACCACCGAACCACTGGTTGCGCCATGCTCGGCCACGGTATTGCGCAGCGCATCGAAGGCCAAATACTGCACGCGGCTGTCGATCGAAAGATGCAGATCGCGGCCGTCGGCCGGGGGCATGATGGTCTGCACTTCTTCCACCACCCGCCCCAAGCGATCTCGAATCACGCGCCGGCTGCCGGGTGTGCCGGCCAACACGTCTTCGAATGCCAGCTCCACGCCTTCCTGGCCCTTGCCATCGACGTTGGCAAAGCCCAGCACATGCGCCGTGACTTCGCCCAGGGGATAAAGGCGTTGGCTTTCAACATCCTGAAAGATGCCGCCGATACCCAGCTCGCGAACCGCCTCGGCCACCGGCATCGCTACCTGACGCTGAAGGTAGACAAAGCGTCGCTCGTGATCACTGAGCCGACTCTGCAACACGGCAGCGTCGATATCCAGCAACTCGGCCAACTCCTGCAATTGCGCGGGAGTCGCTTGAACTTCGGCCGGTATGGCCCAAATGGCGCGAGCCGGCACACTGGATGCCAGCACCACGCCGTTGCGATCCAGTATTTTGCCGCGTGTGGCGGCCAGCTCCACCGTGCGCTCGAATCGCGCTTCACCCTGCCGCTGCAGGAATTCGGTAGAAAGACCCTGCAAATACAAAGCGCGCAGCAGCAGCACCAGGAAGCCAGCAAACAGCATGAGCTGAACCAGGCGGGCGCGCCGCACGGGCAACTGCAAGGCCAGCACAGCCCGCGTGTCGGTGCGCTCACGCCAATCTGCTTGCTGTGACGAGGGGCGACCGGTACGACGCCGGCGCCAGCCCATCATGGGTCTGCCCTCGAGTTGTCGTTAACGCGCCAGTGCACCAGCCGCTCCGGTGGCACGGGCGTCATGCCGAGCACGGCCCTGGCTTGCGCGTCGATACGAGCGTGTTGCGCGTGCTGCGTCATCTCCAACTGCAGCTGACGCCAGGCCACATCCAGGCGACGCTCCTCTTGCCGCGCACGCTCCAGCTCGATCTGCGCCCAGCGCGCCTCATAGCGGCTATTGACCAGCCCCAGGGCGCTGATCATGAGAACCACCAGCAACAGCAAGCTGAGACGAATCATGCGACGCCTCCCAGTTGCGCCCTGGCGCCCGCAGGCAAAAAGCGCGCCGCGTCACCATCCAACGGTGCGTCGGTGCGCTCGGCCACGCGCAACACCGCCGAACGGGCGCGCGGATTGGCTGCCACCTCATCGGCGTCGGCCATGCGTTTGCCCAAGCGCCGCAGCACCGGTTGCGGTCGGTCCTGCTCGCGCAGCGGCATGCGTGCGGAATCCGCGCCCGGATTGGCGGCGGCCGCCATGAACTGTTTGACCAGGCGGTCTTCCAAGGAGTGAAAACTGATGACCACGAGTCTGCCGCCCGCTGCCAGTCGGCTCAGAATGGCCGGGAGCGCACCCGCGAGCTCCGCAAGTTCACGATTGACGTGAATCCGTAGAGCTTGAAAGGTGCGGGTGGCGGGATGCTGACCCTTCTCGCGCGTCCGGACGACGCTCGCCACGAATTCGGCAAGGTCGTTGGTGCGCTCGAACGGCCGTTGCGCGCGGCGAGCTGCAATCGCTTTTGCAATCTGGAAAGCAAACCGTTCTTCCCCATAATCTTTGATTACCTCCCGAATGTCCGTCTCACTGGCGGCTGCCAGCCATTGCGCGGCAGTTTCGCCACGCGTGGTATCCATGCGCATATCGAGCGGACCATCGCGCATAAACGAAAAACCTCGCTCGGCGTCGTCGATTTGCGGCGACGACACGCCGACATCAAGCAGTGCCCCCTGCAACTCGCCCACCTCGAGATCGTCCAGCACCTCGCCCACGGCGCTGAATGGGGCATGGCGAACCACCACCCGATCATCGCTGCGCGCCAGGGCCTGCGCACTTTCGATGGCCTGCGGGTCGCGGTCGAGCACGACCAGCTTCGCCGAAGGCGCGAGATGCTCCAGCAGCGCGCGGCTGTGCCCCCCTCGTCCGAAGGTGGCATCGAGCCATACGCCACTTCGGGGCGGCGGCGCCTTGGGGCCACGCCACCGACGCGCATCGAAACCCGGCTCGATCAGTGCGGCGACGGTCGGCGCGAGCAGTACGGGCCGATGTTGGAATTCGCTGGTCACGACCGTCAGAAAGAAAAGTCGTCAAGCACGTCGGGCATACCTTCGGCAAGAGCGGCCTCTTCGGCGCGCGCCAGCCTTTCGGCATCCCAGAGCTCGAAATGCGTGCCCATTCCCATCAACATGACCTCGCGATTCATTCCGGCTGCGGAACGCAGCTCCGGCGCTACCAGCACGCGGCCGGCTGAATCCATATCGACATCTTGGGCATGCCCCAACAACAAACGCTGCAGCGCTCGCGCGCTCATGGGGAAACGCACGATCTGTTCCCGCCTTTCCTCCCATACCGGACGTGGGTACACCAGCAAGCAGCCGTCGGGGTGGCGCGTGAGCGTGAGTTGCCCCGCCGCCTGCTTTTGCAGCGCGTCACGATGCCGGGTCGGGATGGACATCCGACCCTTGGCATCGAGCGTTAGTGCACTGCTTCCCTGGAACACCGCCCTTCCCCACTTTTTTGCACAAAAACCTACTTTTTTCCACTCTAGAGGATGACGCGTCCGCGGTCAAGCAGGAAAACCCTGTTTTTCCCGACACAACAATGACTTAGCGCAGAAATCGAAAGTGCGTTCACCGCAAAATCGCAGCAAAATCAGCCACCTGCAGACTCAATTGAAAGCAGGGGGTGAAGATGGCGGCATTTTTCAGCGTCGCATCCCGGATTTTTTCAAACGGCAGCATTACCCCCGCCGGGTTGCAGGTGAGGCGCGCGAACATCACACCAGTCAGGCGCATCAAGCTCTTGAGCCGACCCTGAAATGGGCCGCTCAAACTTTGCTAGAATTCGCCCTGCGTCGACTTCTCTGGTCAGGGCCACCGATGCCCCACACGGGCAGCAACAGCAAAACCACTTTGCATGAGGCCCGCAGCCGAAACGATGCAACAACGCGAAAGGCGATGAACCCGGCGCTTGACACGCCCACCAAACAGGTTCATAATCGCTAGTTCTTTGCAGGAGGGATGCCCGAGTGGTTAAAGGGGGCAGACTGTAAATCTGTTGGCCTTGCGCCTACGTT
>JAJUJN010000211.1 GCA_029265335.1 Alcaligenaceae bacterium | reverse complement strand
CGCCCACGGCCTGCAAAACACATTGCGTGATCTGCTGCGCACGCCTCTGCAGCTGGTTCGCCTCACGCCTTACTGGCATCTGCCACAGCGGTTCATCGCACAGCGTCAAATCGACCCCAGCGATCTGCCTGCCGACCCGAGTCTGCATGAGCTGGCCCGAAACGAACTTCTGCAGGCGGGTTGGGTGCATCTGGGGCTCGACCGCTATGTGCCCGCCAGTTCGCCGCTGCGCACGGCCAGCCGTCAGGGCCAGCTTCGCCTCGACGCGGTGGGTTATCATGCTCAGCCCGATACCGATTGCGTTGGTCTGGGTCTGGGCGCAGTGAGCCGCATCGGCACACAGTATGCACAGAATTTTCGGCGCCTCGTCGATTACGAATCCGCTTTGCGCCATGGGCTGCTGCCCACGCAGCGGGGCCACGTCATGAGCGCCGACGACCTCCTGCGCCAGGGGCTCATTCACACCCTCTTCTGCCAGGGCGAAGTCGACCTCGCCACCCTCGCCGAAGCCCACTTGCTGGATCATCGGCAGGTGTTCGCCCGCGAGCGTCGCGAACTCCATTCCCTCGCCCGGCAAGGCCTGATCTGGCTCGAAGAAGACGCTTTCGGCGCCACGGCTGCCGGCTTCGACCATCTTCCGCGCATCGCGGCGGTGTTCGATCGCTATGCGCGCCACGCCGGTGTGCTGGTGGTAGAGCCTTCGTCAAGCAAAGGAAGTCTATGAACTGGTCACTCATCTCCACTGCCGCAGCCATTGGCCTCGCCGGTGGCGTGCACTGCGTGGCCATGTGTTCCGCACCGGCTACGCTGGCTGCCGGCCGGCACACCTTGGCGTTTCAGGCCGGCCGAGTTCTGGGCTATGCCCTGCTCGGCATCGTGGCCGCGCTGGGGGCGGCCAGCTTCAGCTATGTGGCCTCGGAGGCGGGCTGGATGCGACCGCTTTGGCTCATGGCTCACGTGGCCCTCATCCTCCTCGGCGGCTGGATGCTCATCAGCGGCCGTCATCCGGCCTGGTTGCAGCAGCAGCTACTCGAGCTCTCGCGTCATCTCACTAAATGGGTGCAACGGGGCAGCGGCGTGGGCTGGGTGGTGCCAGCCGCCACTACCGGCTCGGGAGGCAGCGCCGAGATCCACATCCACCCTTCAATTCCGCGTCAAGAAAGTCAGTTCCGAGTGGTCGGACGCCGCGTCTTGCTCGGCATGGCCTGGGCGCTGATCCCCTGTGGACTGCTGTATTCGGCGGTGATGCTGGCGTGGATGAGCGGCGACGTGGCAACCGGAGCGGTGAGCATGGCCACCTTCGGAGTGGTCTCGGGCATGCAGCTCTGGCTGGGCCAGCGCGGCTTGGCAGCCTTGCTGCGCGCCGGTCGCGAATCTACCGCCATCCGCATTGCGGGCGCGGTCACCGTACTTGGCGCCGGCCTGCTCATGTGGTGGGCCACCATGGGCCACTCTCCCGGGGGCTTCTGCTTACCCAGCTTCTAACGGTATGCTTGCAACATGACACTCACACCCAACGACATCCGTCACGAAGCCCACGCCAATGGCGGTAACTATCTCGCTCGCCTCGACGGCATCGAAGAGGCCGCTGTTCTCGAGTATTCCAACGGCGCCGAACCCGGCCACATCGTGGCCGAGCACACCAGCGTGCCAGAGAGCATGCGCGGGCGTGGCATTGCTCGCATACTGGTCGAGCGCCTCGTGCAAGATGCCCGTGCTCACGGTTGGCGCATCCACCCCAAATGCCCCTACGTGCGCACCCAAGCAGAGCGCACACCCGAGTGGGCCAACGTTTTCATTCTGTAGTCAGCGAGCCTTCTTTTCGTGTCGTCTTCTCAACCCGCTGAGCTGCGTCAGCTGGCGCTCGCCGCGCTGCAGCTCGCAGATCCCATCCAAAAAGTTGCCGCCACGCTGGCCCTTGGGCCTGACCTAGTTATCGACCCTCACTGGCAAACGAACGAACCCCAGGGTTTGCCGGGCCGCCCAGCGCGGCCGCGGTTAGTGGCGCCCTCACGAGTGCCGCAACGCTCCATGCACACCACTGAAGGGCGGGCAGCGCTCCTGCATGCGCTCGCGCACATCGAGTTCAACGCGATCAACCTGGCCCTCGATGCCATCTGGCGATATCCAAATTTGCCAGTAGAGTTCTACCGCGATTGGCTGCAAGTCGCGCGCGAAGAAGCCCTGCACTTTCAGCTGCTCAACGAGCATTTGCGCTCACTGGGATACCACTACGGCGACTTCGACGCGCACGATGGTCTGTGGAATATGGCCGAAAAAACCCGCCACGACCTCCTCGCCCGCCTGGCTTTGGTGCCGCGCACGCTCGAGGCGCGCGGGCTCGACGCTGCACCACCCTTGCGCAACAAACTGGCCCAGGCCGGCGACCAGGCCGCTGCCGAAATTCTCGACATCATCCTGCGCGACGAAATCGGCCACGTGGCCATCGGCAATCGGTGGTACCGCTGGGCCTGCGAACAGCAGAATGTCAACCCAGTGGAGCACTACGCCGTGCTGGCCGAAAAGCACGATGCGCCACGACTGAAAGGGCCTTTCAACCTCGAAGCCCGTCGTGCAGCCGGCTTTGCCGAAGACGAACTCGATGCCCTGCTGATGGCTGCGAAACCCGTATAGCACCACTCGCTGCGGCCCTCACCCCGCACCAGCATCACCGGCGAGGCGGGCATCACGCCTGATGCGCTGGCGTCGACTGACGCGCTTTTTTGAAAATCAGCTGGGACGATGCTGGGCGATCAGTTCGCGCAGGGTAGCCTTGAGCAGCTCCGTGCGTTCGTGCCCGAAAGGTTCGAACACACGCGTTTCGTGCTCCTTGGCTTTGACCATGAGGTTGGCCACCATTTCTTGCCCCTGCGCGGTGATGCGCACCAGATTCACACGCCGGTCGCCGTTATGCCCCACGCGTTCCACATGGCCCTTCTGGATCATCCGTTCCAATAGGCGAGTGACGGTGGGTTGCTTGGTCACCGACACTTGCGCCAGGCCGCCGATGCTGATGGGCTTGCCTCCCGCCAGCGACGACAGCACGCGCCATTCAGTCACCGATAGCCCGTGGCGGGTGACCACTTCATGGAACTCGTTGGATACCAACTGGCTGGCTTGGGCCAGCAAAGCCAGCAAATAATCGTCGACGAAGGCAGTGCCGTGATCGAACTGGGCGGCGTTGGCTGGCTCCGACGAACCTAATGCACTGGCTATGGCCTTGGAAGCTCTCACCGTCAACCATCACAAAAGTGTAAAACCGCAGTGTATCCGCTAGCTCGCAGCGGTCCACTCAGTGAAAACCATGATTATGGATGCAATTGCGCGTATTTAGCATTACACTTAACAACCAACTCCCAATTTTTTTCACGACAGTCCCTTTGCGACTCTCGGAGAATCGCGATTCGCGAAAGCAAGCCGTCGAACCGACACGAGGTATGACATGGCCGAAAGATCCTTTGTCAAGGAAGTCGAGAAACTGCGTCTGGGACAGGGCGAAGTGTTCAACGGTGAGGGCATTCTGGCCGTCACCAAAGCTCTGCTCGAATCAGGCGTCTCGTATGTAGCGGGCTACCAAGGAGCCCCCATCTCTCATTTGATGGATGTTTTGGCAGACGCCCAAGACATCCTCAGCGAATACGGCATTCGTTTTGAAAACAGCGCCAGCGAGGCCACTGCCGCCGCAACATTGTCGGCATCGGTGCACTATCCCCTGCGCGGCGCCGTGACCTTCAAATCCACCGTAGGCACCAACGTTGCCTCCGACGCCCTGGCCAACCTGGCGTCTGGCGGCGTGAAGGGCGGCGCCCTGGTGATCGTGGGCGAAGACTACGGCGAAGGCTCCTCGATCATGCAGGAGCGCACGCATGGCATCGCCATGAAATCGCAGATGTGGCTGCTCGACCCGCGCCCCAATCTGCCCAGCATCGTCAAGGCCGTCAAGCAAGGCTTTGAATTGTCCGAAGCCAGCAATACGCCGGTGATTCTGCAGCTGCGCATCCGCGCCTGTCATGTTCACGGGCAATTTGTGGCCGAAAGCAACCGCCGGCCCGAGTTCACACTCAAAGATGCGGTCAACAACCCGCAGCGTGACACCGACCGCATCGTGCTGCCGCCCGCCGCGTTTGCCCACGAGCACGAGAAGATCAACCAGCGTTGGCCTGCGGCGGTCAAGTACATCGAAGACCAGCAGATCAACGAGTTCTTCTCCGAAGACGCCGGTGATCTCGGCATCATCGTGCAGGGCGGCACTTACAACAGCCTGATCCGCGCCATGCAGCACATCGGCCTCGCCGATGTTTACGGCAACACCAAGATCCCGCTCTACGTCATGAACGTGGCTTATCCGCTCATCGACAGCGAGCTGCTGCGTTTCTGCAAGGGCAAGCGCGCCGTGCTCATGGTGGAAGAGGGCCAGCCCAACTTCATCGAACAGAACATCGGCACGGTGCTGCGCCAGAACGATGTCGATATCCACCTGCACGGCAAGGATATCTTCCCCATCGCGGGCGAGTACACCGCCGCCGTCCTGCACAAGGGCGTTCGTCAGTTCGCCGAAAAATATGGCCTGGTGG
>JAJUJN010000326.1 GCA_029265335.1 Alcaligenaceae bacterium | reverse complement strand
GTGGGCGAGAGAGTCTGCTCCTTATCTTGATCGAAAAATGCGCCACCTGGACTTCGAATTCAATGATCGCTTGCTGCGTGGTCGAGAAGCCCCCGTTGAGCATTGGCTCAGTGTGATCAGAAAGATGCGTGATCAAATGGGCGAGCTTCTGGGTCGAGTTTATGTTGAACATTATTTTGAGCCGGAACGTCGGGAGTTGGCGCTGGATGTCCAGCGTCGGGTGCTAGAGGCCGCCCGCGATCGATTGACACAGCGGGAATGGCTCAGCGAAGACACCCGATTGGAAGCCCTGGCGAAAATTGATGCCATGACTTTTGAAATGGCTTACCCCAACAGCTGGACCGACTGGAGCGATCTGGAACTCACCCCCGGAGACTATTTCGGCAACGTATTTCGTTTGCAGTATTACCACTTGCACCAGCGCGGAATTCCGTCGCTGGGCCCGGTAGGGCCTTTCCCACCGTGGCCGGATTGGCCTCATGAAGCCAATGCCCTCTATGGCGCCGCAGAAAATCACATGATTTTTCTGGCGGCGCTCCTGAAACCACCCTTGTTGGATCTCGAAGGGGATATGGCGGTGAATCTGGGCGCGTTTGGTGGGTTTGTTGGGCACGAGATCCACCATGCCTTTGATTCGATCGGTAGTCAGTTCGACGCCTCGGGCAATTTGCGCAATTGGTGGAGCGAAGAAAGTCGTGCTGCGTTCGAAGCCCGTATTGAGGCCTTGCGTTGGCAAGCCGAAGACGTGCTGCCCTGGCCGCACAGGCCCGACTTGAAAGTGGATGGGCTGTTAACCTTGAACGAAAACATCGCCGACCTGGGTGGCGTGAGCGCAGCCTACGACGCCTTGCAGAAATACCTCGCCGAATTCCCGCAAGCAAATCAACCCATCGATGGTCTCACCCCAGAACAGCGCTTTTTCCTGTCATGGGCGCAGATCTGGCGTAGCCAGCTTCGCGAAGAATCCCTGCGCAAGCTCCTGGAAGAAGACCCCCACGCCCCCGAACCCGTCCGCGTTGTACTCCCCCTCATGAACCATCCCGCCTTCGCCGACGCCTTCGGCTGCACCAACAACCAACCCATGGCCCTCCCTCCCGAGCAGCGAATCAGCATCTGGTAGCCCACGCGAAACGGCAGCGAGCGCCACTGGCGCGCAAGGGCGAGTTCACCCGCCGCTGCGAGCGAGGCTTGAGACAAGGGCAGTCCGAAGGACCGCCTGACGGGCTGGCGCCACGCAGTGTCAACGCGGCGACTACGAAGTGAGGGGACCAGCGATCGCTGAACCCTGACTGCCGCGAGCGAAACGTGAGACAAGTGTAGTCCGCAGCCTCACCCAAACTCACAGACAGCCACTCTTTTCTTTTGCAGACAACCTTGGTATCGTCACAAAGAGCTTGGCCGTCAGCTCCTCCCGAGCCCCGATCTCACCCCATCGCGTGGAAACGCTCCCAGCACCCCACAACGTCACGGTCAGCTTTACTCTTTTTGCGGTTGTACGTCTATGTCACTCCCCCTCGATCCCTCCATTCGCACCGTCCTCCAGCGTTTACATGCGGAGGCTGCCGAAGACGCCGAGCGTTGGAACGCCCGCAAATCGCGGGCCGAGGCCGGCAGGGCTTCGGGTAGCGATGAGCTGGTGCGCATGGGTGAGTTCTACCTCTCTGTGTCACCCGAGGAAGGACGGTGGCTGTATCTCATGGCTCGCCTGGCGCGGGCCCGGTACTTGGTGGAGTTCGGTACCTCGTATGGTGTCAGCACCCTCTATCTGGCCGCAGCGGCGCGAGCGAACGGCGGGCAGCTGATCGCTACCGAAGTGCACCCCGATAAATGCGCCACCTTGCGGCGCACCTTCCGCGAAGCGGGAGTCGACGACGTGGTAACGCTGCTCGAGGGCGATGCGCGCGAAACCTTGAGCAGCCTGTCGCGGCCGGTCGATCTGTTGTTTCTCGACGGTTGGAAGTCGCTGTATTTACCGGTGTTCGAGCTATTGAAAGACCGCCTGGTGCCGGGGGCACTGGTGCTGGCCGACAATGCCGACCACGAAGGTGCGGCCAATTATGTGGCCGCCATGACAGATCCCGCAGCCGACTGCCTCACCGTGCGGCACAACGATATGTTGGTGAGTTACTGGCGCCCTTAAGCGCAAGGATGTCTGGAGCCTTCACGCAGTAGCAAACCACGACTCGTCGATTTCAGGCAAGGGGATGGCGTCGATGAGGCTGCGGGTGATCTCGCTTTGCGGATTGTCGAAGATCGCGCTGCATTCGCCGGCTTCTACAATTTCACCGAGGTTGAGCACGATCACGTGTGAGCACAGGGTGCGGATCACGGAGAGATCGTGGCTGATGAAGGCGATGGTAATAGCCATGTCGGCGGCCAGCTCGCGCAGGAGCGAGAGCACCTGAGCCTGCGACGATACATCAAGGCCAGAGACGATTTCGTCGGCGAGTACGAAGCTGGGGTTGAGCGCAATGTCGCGGGCGATGCCCACGCGTTGGCGTTGGCCACCGGAGAGTTCGTGGGGGTAGCGAGTGGCGAAGCTGGCGGGCAGGCCCACGCGTTCCAGCATGGCGAGGGCGCGTTGGCGAGGGTTGTCGACGCCATATCGATGCATGGGGCCCGCGATGATCCGGCCGACGGTATGGCGCGGGTTGAGCGACGACATGGGATCTTGAAAGATCATCTGCAGATCGCGGCGCAGCGGCTTGAGCTCGCTTTCGCTGAGATGAGTGATGTCCTGGCCGCGATAGTGAATGGTTCCGGCGGTAGGTTCGAGCAGGCGCACCAGGGCGCGACCCAGGGTGGATTTGCCCGAGCCGCTTTCGCCCACGATGCCCACGATGGCGCCTTCGGGAAGGGTAAAGCTGAGGCCTTTGAGAATCTCGATACGAGGCGCGGCGCCGATGAGTGGCTTGCGCGTCATGTCGGGCAAGGAGAGATGAAGGTCGTTCACCTCAAAGAGCTGGTTGCTGGCACTCATGGGGCAACTCCGGCGGCGCGGTCGCTGGCTGCGATTTCCTGTTGTAGCTGGGCAATGAGCTGGGGCGGCACGGGCCGCAAGGGCTCGTGAGGATGGGTGTAGCGCGGCGTGGCCGCAATCAGGGCTTGTGTGTAGGGGTGTTGGGGCCGGTCGAAAACTTCGGCGGT
>JAJUJN010000167.1 GCA_029265335.1 Alcaligenaceae bacterium | reverse complement strand
TATCTTTCGAGCCACGAATCCCTTGCCATTTTGGAAGTGCTGGTGCATCTCGAAAAGACATCGGTTCTCAAGGAATTTGCACTCTTTCAGGTCGATATTGAACGGTCGGATATCGAGGTTTTGAGTGCAGATGCCTTGCCTCACAACTGGCGGGAAGAACCGGCGCCAGCATCGACAGCCAAGGTCGGTGATGTTTGGCTTAACAAGAGCAATTTTCTTGGGTTGGAAGTGCCCAGTGTCATCGTGCCGCGCGAGTCAAACTACATGATCAATCCAAACCATCCCGGTTTTTCAGATTTGGTCGCCAGTGCCATCGAACTCCCGTTCGAGCCTGATCCGAGGCTGTGAACAGATTCTTTGGTGCCCAGGACGGGAATCGAACCCGTACGCCTTGCGGCTCCGGATTTTAAGTCCGGTATGTCTACCAATTCCATCACCCGGGCAGGGGAGCCGCGCGCGCTTTGCTTCGCGGAGGGTGGCATGGTTGGCCGAAACGCAGACCATGCCGAAATGCAGCCAAAAATTGTATCAGTCCGCGGAGTTTAACGCTTACGAGGCTGGATTCTTCTGTGCGGCGAGCTGGCGCGACAAGTGCAAACCCCACAAACCGATCACGCAGGCCCCGGTCATGCAGCCGGCCATGACCACCACGAGGTTGAGGGGCCCCTCGGTATGCCAGACGCTCACCACAAGTCCTCCCAGGGTGCCGCCAAGGAACTGAAAGGCGCCCATCATGGCCGAGGCCGAACCCAGTCTGCGGCCTTGCCAGGCAAGCGCCAAGGCGGCGCTGTTGGGGTTGACCATTCCCAGCCCGGCCATGAAAAGGGCGCTCTTGAGCACCACAAGCCAGAAGGGCAGAGGAAACGCCAGGCCAATGAGTACTGTGATGAGGCCGGCCCAGGGCCAGACCCAGAGCAGGCGCTGCAAGAGCAGGGAGGGGTGGCGACGACGCAGTAAACGGGCGTTGAGTTGTGAAGTGATCACCATCACTATGGCGTTGATGCCGAAGAGAGGGCCGTACCATTGCGGTGAAATGCCGTAGACCTCGATGAAGACCCGCGGTGAACCGGTGAGATAGGCAAACAAGCCACCCATGGCCAGGCCCCCCGACATCGACATGGCGAGAAATTGACGATGGTTGAGCAAGCTGCCGTAAGTTTTCAGCGCGCTCCAGACACTCAGCGGCTGTCGGTTGGTGCTAGGCAAACTTTCGCGCAGGAAGAACTGCATCGCCGCGAGCAACACCAATCCGTAAAGCACTTGAGCATGGAATATCGTGGGCCATTCGGCAAAACGCAAAATCTGGCCGCCTACACTGGGCGCCAGCAGGGGCGCCGCGGCAGTGAGTAAAAGCAGCATCGACATAGCCCGCGCGGCCGCCTGGGTTTGATAGTGATCACGAATGACGGCGCGTGGCACCACCATGCAGGCTCCGCAGCCCAGGGCCTGAATGGCTCGACCCACCATGAAAGTCGCCAGCGTGGGCGCCCACGCACACACGCCTGAGCCAATGATGAACAGGATGACGCCCACGTAAAGTGGTGGACGTCGACCGAAGCGATCACTCACCGGACCATAAAGCAACTGGCCCAGTGCCATGCCCAACAGAAAGACCGGCAGGGTGCGCTCAATCGCTTGCGTGGTGGTGTGATAGTCGTGAGCGATGTCGGGAAAGGCAGGCAGATAGAGATCGATACCCAGCGGGACACTCATGGTGAGGAGACCCATCAACACCAGCCATCCCGGGATACCTTGAATCTCTGTCTGTTTAGTCACGTGCCGTGGTGCTCCCGAACGAAAAGAGTAAAGCGGCGAATCTAACAGATTCGTGTGGCAGTGTCCGACACGAGGAGCCCGGTTGAAGGTCGCGGTGAGGGGCCGCGGGGTTCAACGCGAACGGCTCTTGCCGGGATTGGCGATTTTGCTCGTTGTGCCCGGAGCGGCTTGCGAGCGATAGCTGACGCCATGTTGTTGCAGATAGTCGCGAATGAGCTGCCGCACTACCTGAGATGGGGTGAGATCCTGACTCGCGCAGAGAGTTTCGAAGGCCCGTTTTTTGTGCGGATCGATGAGCAGCGTGAGGCGGGCGGTTTTCTTCTCCATGAACTTGGTTCCGTGGAAATAGGCGCGCGCGACGCCGTGGCGGGATGGCTAGGCAGCTGCCGGGCAACGCCGGCCGAAGGGTCACGCTCACGGTGGGGAACGCGTGGCCGTAAGATGGAATTTGATGTTAATTATATGTTAATCTTATTAACATTGCTCCGTTGCCGGATATTTCCCTGATCGGGGTCTGGGAGCCACGCCAAAAGTGGGTCTAAGATAACGCCTCTCGAGTTCGCAGGGTGGTGTCGCTCCGACACCACCCAAAATGGCGTGTTCGTGCTCGGAGCGAACCAAGAGGTGGTGCCGCATCGCCAACCACAGCGTTGCTTGGTGTCACCATCCCGTGCTCAACCATATCATTCTCAATTCCGCGAGGGTTGCCCGTGCTTCGCTCTCTTCCTCCTGTTGCTACTGCCTTACGTGACACTTGGCGCGAAGGTTATGGCTGGAAAGAATTCCGCCAGGATGCGGTGGCTGGTGCAACCGTGGGTACGGTTGCCATTCCGCTATCCATGGCGCTGGCCATTGCCACTGGAGTGGCGCCGCAGCACGGGCTCTACACGGCGATCGTGGCCGGCGCCATCATTTCGATCCTCGGCGGAGCCAGGTTCAATATTTCGGGCCCCACGGCAGCCTTCGTGGTGATTCTTCTGCCCATCGTGCAACAGTATGGTCTCGGTGGGTTGCTCCTGGCAACGCTCATGGCGGGCCTCATTCTCGTGGCCATGGGCGTGGCCAAGCTTGGCCGCCTGATCGAGTTTGTTCCTTACCCCGTCATTCTGGGTTTCACGGCGGGTATTGCGGTGGTCATTGCAGGTTTGCAGTTGCCGGATTTCGCCGGCCTCAATACCACGGCGCTCAGTGCTGCTAGGGCCGATGGCGGCTGGCTGAACCCCTCGGCATGGCTGGGTCTGATAGGGTTTCGCGAGCTTTTCATCGGCGTGGTCACTTTATTGGTGATCATCTATTGGCCGCGCTTGCGCACCCCATTGCCCGGCCCCTGGGCGGGGCTGCTCGTGGGCAGCGCCATGGCGTGGTACTTCAACCTGGGTGCCGAAGGCGCCCCCATCATCGACACCATCGCTTCGCGCTTTCAGTGGGAGGTCGATGGCGTGCAGGGGCAGGGCATACCGCCGGTGCCCCCCAGCTGGGTGCTGCCCTGGAATCTGCCAGGGCCCGACGGCCAACCACTGCAGGTGAACTTTGCACTGATTCAGGCCTTGATGGGGCCCGCGCTGGCCATCGCCATGCTGGGCGCCATCGAATCGCTGTTGTGCGCCGTGGTTGCCGATGGTCTTACCCGCACCCGCCACGACCCCAACGCCGAACTGATCGGCCAAGGGGTGGGTAACCTCGTGGTGCCTTTCTTTGGCGGTATCACGGCCACGGCGGCGCTCGCACGCACAGCCACCAATATTCGCGCGGGGGCGCGCACGCCCATCGCGGGGGTCATCCACGCTGGAGTCGTGCTCTTGGCGGTGGTGGCGCTGGCGCCCTGGCTGGGCTATCTACCCATGGCGTCGCTGGCTGCCGTGTTGTTCGTGGTGGCCTGGAACATGAGCGAAGCACGGCGCTTCGTGCACCTCGTGCGCTCAGCTCCCGTTGCCGACGTGGCTGTGCTGCTGGTCTGCTTCACGCTCACTGTGGTGTTCGACATGGTGCTGGCTGTGGGTGTGGGTATCGGATTGGCCGCGGCGCTTTTTGTTCGCCGCATGGCCCTGTTGTCGCAGTCCGAGCCACGCTCTGCCGAGGAGCTCGCCGAGCTTCAGTTACCCGAGAACGTCATCGTGCTCGACATCAACGGCCCGCTCTTCTTTGCGGTGGCCAACAAAGCGATGGGTGCGCTGCGCCAAGTCGACCCCAAAGTGCGCACCATCATTCTCGACATGCAGGGCGTGGTCAGCCTCGACGCAACGGCCATTACCACCTTGCAGAGCGCCATTGAGCCTTTTCAGAAACGCCAGGTGCGCATCATTCTCGTAGGCCTCACTCCGCATCTGTGGCTCAAGCTCCGGCGCGCCGGCATGCGACGGGTGCGCGGACGCCTCGCCTATTGCCGAACCGTGCAGCAAGCGGCAGCATTCGCCCGACGCTGGCATGAGCAAGATCAGGCGGCCAAAGCGGGAGTGGCAGCCGAGCAAGCCTAGATTTCGTGGCATGTGGCCCCCACCTGCAAGGCCAGAGTCAGCGCAATGTTCGGGTTGCGCACACGCAGGGTCGCAACTTCGATCGCCACGGGTGTTGGCCTCGGGCCCGCCGTGGCGAGCGTTCATTTACAATCATCTGATGGCACTCAAAGTCTTCGATCTGGAATGCGCGAACGGTCACGTGTTCGAAGGTTGGTTCGCTTCGCACGACGACTACCACACGCAGCAGAACCAGGGTCTGCTCAGCTGTCCGCTCTGCAGTTCACAAAACGTTTCGCGCCGGGTGGCGGCGAGTCGCATCCAAACCGGCTCTCGCTCCGCTCCGGAGCACACTGGAGCCGCGGGGGCGCAGCATGAATCGGGTCGGGCCTTGAGCGCTGCCGACGCTGAGCGGGCCGGTATTCCGGCGGCGCCTCGTCTCACGCCAGCCATGCAGGCCCAGTTGCTGCAGCATATGCGGGATTTGGTCCGTTCGGCCGACAACGTCGGCGACAATTTCGCGCAAGAAGCGCGCCGCATCCACGAAGGTGAAGCGCCGGAACGCGCCATTCGTGGCACGGCCACGCGTGAAGAGTTCGAAGCGCTGGCCGAAGACGGCATTGCGGCTTTGCCTGTGCCGGCAATGCTCGACGACGACAAGCTCCAATAAAACGTCGCCTCGCCCATTCGCTGGCGCCGCCTTATTACTTTTTCTCAACCGGTGGTTGTGACATGTCTGCTTTGGAGTTGCTGGTTGGTTTTCATGCCGTCACGGCTCGCCTGCGGCATGCGCCAGCCAGCGTGCGTGAGATCTACATCGATGGGCGGCGACGCGATAAGCGCATGCAGAACCTGGTGGCCATGGCCGAGACGGCTGGGCGCAAGGTGCACCCTGTGCCGCTCGAGCGCCTCGACGGCATGGCCAAGGGCACCAGGCATCAGGGCGTGGTGGCACACGCCGAAGCGGTGCAGATGGTCAAAGATCTGGAGAGCCTGCTCGAAGACCTTGGCAGCACACCGGCTTTGCTCCTGGTACTTGATGGCGTCACCGATCCACACAACCTAGGAGCTTGCTTGCGCACCGCCGATGGCGCCGGCGCCCACGCCGTGATCGCTCCCAAAGATCGTGC
>JAJUJN010000205.1 GCA_029265335.1 Alcaligenaceae bacterium | reverse complement strand
CGCCATAGGGGCTGCGCGGATAAAACGGGGTGGTTTCGCTCTGCTGCTCGGCCTGAATGAGGCCGAACATTTCGCTGGATGATGCCTGGTACACACGGGCTTCGGGCCGAACCAGGCGCACAGCCTCGAGCACGTTCACTGCACCCAGACCGGTGACGTTGCCGGTGAGCAGCGGTTGATCCCAGGAGCTGCCCACAAAGCTCTGGGCTGCAAGGTTGTACACCTCATTGGCCTCGCTCTGTTCCACCGCGCGCACCAGCGAAGACAGGTCGGTGACATCACCTTGCAGCATCTGGATGTCTTGCTCGATACCGAGCTCACGCAAACGCCACGACGTGTCGGTGGCGCGACGGGCCTGAAAACCGAAAACACGGTATCCCTTGTCGATCAGCAAACGGGCCAGGTAGGCGCCGTCTTGGCCGGTGATCCCCGTGATCAGGGCGCTTTGACTCATGGTTCCAAACTTTCCTTTTGATGCCACCAGGCCAACATGGCCTGCAGCGATTGCTCGAGAGGGATGCGAGGCTGCCAACCCGTGTGCCCTTGCAGGCGTTCGGCGGAGCCACGCATGCGCAGCTGCTCGTTGGGTCGGAGTCGGGCCGGATCGATCACGATCTCGGCCTCGACGCCTGCCAGCGAGAGCGTTTGGTGCAGCAGCGCAGAAAGACGCTGCTCGACACCGGAAGAAACGTTATAGACCTCACCCGACCGGCCGTGCAGCAACAGTTGATGATACGCCGCGAGTACGTCTTCGACTGCGGTGAAATCGCGCGTGACGTCGAGGTTCCCAACCTCGATGCGCGCAGGCTCCTTGCCCAGTTGAATTCGAACTGCCTGCCGGGCAAAACCCGACAACACGAAACGGTGGTCTTGCCCTGCACCCACGTGGTTGAAGGGGCGCGCCACCACGATATCCATGCCCTCGGAAAAAAACCATTGCCGACACAAGGCTTCTGCTGCCAGTTTACTCACAGCGTAGGGGTTGCGCGGCTCGGGCAAGTGGGTTTCGGCAACCGGCAATTGAGACTCCGGCACCGCGCCATAAACATCGGCACTGCTCACGAACAGCAGGCGGCCGCTAAACCCCTGGCGCTGCAAAGACTGCAACAGGTGCAGCGTGCCCTTGAGGTTGACGTCGAAGGTATGGCCTGGGTGATGGAAGGCGGCCGGCACGAAGCTCTGCGCCGCCAGGTGAAGCACCGCCTGCGGTCGGGTACGCTCCACCATACGCTGCACGGAAGCGGAATCTTGCAGCTCGACCGATCCTGGCGCCACCAGCTCGAAGTTGCGATTGAATCCTAGGGCCTGCCACTGTTCGGACAAGGCCCGACCCACGAAACCCGAAAGGCCGGTTACCAACAGGCGCACCGGTTGCGTCATGACAGCACTCCGCTAGCGTTCGCGCGAAATTCGAACTTCGGCGCCGCGTCGCTTCACTTCAAGACCCTCGGAGGGCAGAATCTTGAGACCTTCGAGGCCTTTGATGTAGCTGGAACCCTGCATCTGCATCACACGGATCTTGTTGCGCATCACGGAGGGGCTCACTTCGGGCATGCCAAACAGCCAGACTTCCTCGAGCAACCGCGCCGAATTGAAGTCGGCCGTGGTGCGTCCGCCAGTTCCCAGGCACAGAATGTGGCCTTCGCGTCCAAAGACCGGCACGTGGCCGTTGGGGCACGGGAAAGTCCAGTGGGTGCCGCCTTCGTAGCGCCAGCCAGTGGCAAGATCCCACCAGGCTTCGCCCTCGGGAAAATACACCTCGACTTCGTCGCCCGAGCGCAACAATGGTGTGACCAGCAACGCCGGGCCCAGCAGATATTGATGAGGCCAGTTGAGAGCTTCTTCGTCGTTGGGGAAAGCCAGCGGCATACTGCGCTGCACCGGCAAACCATTGCGCGCGGCGTCTTCGATGGCGCCCAGCACATAGGGCACCAGGCGATAACGCCAGTCGAGCCAGGTTTGAATACGGTATTGCGTATCTTCGTCGAAGGCTTCGGGGTGGAGCTGTGGAATACCCTGCATGCGGAAGTGTCCGCTGAACACAGCCATCATGAGCCAGCGTACGTAAAGCTCGGCGTCGAGAGTGTCGAGCGGGAAATCTTGTGAACCCAGCTCGTGCGACTGCAAGGGCAGGCCGCTGGCGCCTGTGGTGAGCGCCGCCGTGAGCGTGGTGGCCAGGCCCTCCCAGGTGTTGGGTACGGCCGGGCCCGCCACCATGGGGAAGCGGTGACTGATCGGCGAGAGCGCCCGGTGCCACACCACACCCTCGGGCGGTACTTTGTGCCACGCCGCAGCATCGAACAGGTTGCGCGTGACCAGCAACGGATAAAGCTGACGCAGTCGCGCGCCCGGAGCGCGATTTCGGGGCTCGAGGTCGTCGGGCAAGGTGTCGGGCAATGTTACCGCCATGGCGTCTACGCCATCGTCAAACAACTGGCGATTGCGCTCGCACCAGGTGTTGAAGACGTCGCGGTGGGTGAGGTCGAGCAGGGCCGCATCGCGGCCACCCATGGCCTCGCCACCCGGAATCGCCTTGGCCAAGCCGTCATCGCCGGTAAGCAGCCAGCCGCGATCTTCGAGATCGAGCATGGCCTCACTGTCGTCGGCAAACGGCAAGCCGGGGTAGGTGGGGAGGCAAACGCGCAGATCGGCCTCCTGGGCCTCCTGCAGCCAGGCCTTGCCATCGGCGAAGCGAGAGGTGTCCCACTCGGAGGCCTGCTTGGCGCGGACTTCCCACACGGGGGGATCATCGAAGCTGAGGGTTTCGATACCCACGCCCTGCTCGCGCAACTTCAAGGCCAGCTTCAGTGCTTCCTCTGGCGATTGCTCGGGCGCCTGGCGCAACCAAATGCCCAAGGCCCAGAGCGGGGGCTGACCCGCGCGCCCGCAGATTTGCGAATATTGGTTGAAGATATCGGCCGGTTCGCCCAAATAAACGAAGATTTCGACGAAATTGCCGGCCACATCGACGCAATAGGCATCCGGCTCGGTGGCATCGACGTGATGCACCACGCGTTCGATGGTGTTGACATGCAAACCCCAGCCGCGAGGGCTCCATGCCAGCGGCAACACCCGGTCGGTGGCGACGTCGCTGGTGAGCACGCGACCGCGCCGGTCAAGCGCCTCGAGGTCTTCGCCCAAGCCATAGAGGGGGCTCCCCTCGAGTTGATTATGCAAACGCCATTGTGGCACGTCGAGTGCGGGCTCTTCGGCGGCTCGCGCCAGTGCCGGCACTTCTGCCGAGCCCATGCGCAACACGCAGGTGTCGCCGCGCCACCAGTAAAGCTGAAGCGGATTCTGACGGATCTCGAGAACCAGCTCGCCCTGCTCGATGCGCCAGCCGTCGTCGGTTTTCTGGATTTCGGCCTCGGCCACGGCCTCGTCGCGCGCCAACAGCATGGCTTGGCTCGCGGCGCCGTCGGGCTGCTCAGGTTCACCGATCGTGAGGCGGAATACACCCAGCGCACTGGCTTCTACCTCCAGCGGCCAACCTTCGTCGGTGCAAAACCGGAATGTTGTAGTATCCGCGTCGCGCTTTCTCAAATTACCCGGGTCGAGAAAACGGGATTGCTGCTGTCGTGTGCTCGTTTCATGCATTGTGCCGCCAGTATCCTGCTAAAAGCACTATTCTGACGGATTTATCGGGTTAAATAAACCCGGCCCCAAATTCCATAGTTTGAGAAGGGGCTTTTTTAACACGTAGCAGGCATGTAAACGGCATCGATATGGCCGTGTATACCGCGATCCACGCGGCTTGTGCACCCACCAGGCAAACCTCGAAGCTCCCGGGCTCTTTGCAACCCAACGCCAGCTTGCAGCCGCCCGCCCTCAATGCCTCGCCGCGCCATCGAAGCGCGCCGGCGCTCCCCAAGTCAGCGCCAGGTCACAAGCCCCAGCCATCAATCTTTCCGCACCCCGTCAAAACGCGCCGCGCTGACCGCAAAGCGCAGATCGGTGGTGAGCAGAGCTGGCTCGCAGACCAGATCGCCCGCCAGAAGGTCCCCCGCCCAGGCCGACCAGGCAAGACCGCGCGACCCCATCGCACCAACCATGGCCAGCCCAGGGGCAAGCCAGTCCACCAGCGGCAGTCGATCCGGCAGCACCGCACGCCAGCCCGCCCAGCCGCCCTGCGGGGTGGGCGGCTGACGGGCGTGATTTGCCGGCAGCAAACGCGTGAGTCGATTCCACTGCCGCGGCCACTCCGCCCACCGCAACGGCGCCGGGTGGGGCCAGACTGCGTCGTGGTCGTAGCTGCTGCCAACTACCACACCCCGAGGCGTAGGTGGCAACACATAACCTTCGCCCGCCACGATGGCCTGCGGCGCGCCGGCAGCCAGTTGATTGGCAGACACCCAGGCTACCTGCCCCGCCACGCGATGCCAGGCTGCCGCCCATGCAGGCAGGGGCCGCTGCGGGTATGACGCCTGCCACAAGTCTGCGCTCGCCGGCCCTGCAGCAAGCACAAGAAGGTCGACCTGATCACAAGGCATGCCACTGCGGTCGATCAGCTCCCAACCGCCCCCGCCAACAGCTCGCCAACTGCCGATGGCATGACCTCTGATGGCCACCGAACCCGCGTGCAGCCAGGCTCGCGCCAGGGCCCCAGGTTGCACCACCAGCCCGCCGCTCAGCCATACCCCGTCGCGCCCTACGGCCTGGCCGACCT
>JAJUJN010000253.1 GCA_029265335.1 Alcaligenaceae bacterium | reverse complement strand
GCATGACCGAAGCCATGGATCTCGAATTTGGTCGCCTGCTCACCGAAACCGGCCTGGCCACCCGAGGCGCCGACGGCAGCCTCATCTACGATCCCGCTGCCAGCAACACGGTGATTGTGGTCATTGGCGACAATGGCACTCTGGGAATCAGCGTGAAAGCGCCGTTCGATCCCACTCGCGCCAAAGGCTCGTCGTATCAAACCGGTGTGTGGGTACCCTTGCAGGTCAGCGGCCCGCAAGTGAACCAACCCAGCCGCAACGTGGAGCACATGGTGAACGCGGTCGACCTCTTCGAATTCTTCGGCGAGCTCGCCGGCCTCGATGCCCACGCCGTCGTGCCCCGGCCCATCGATTCCGCACCCATGCTCGAGTACCTCACCAATCCCGAGCAAGGCAGCATGCGCACCATCAACTTCACCACCGCTGGCTATGGCCAACAGCCCAACGGCGCGCGCAATGGGCCATGCATCATGGGTGGCGTTTGCACCCAGGTGCCATTCAACAAGGGAGTGTGCGAAGACAACATGGGCACCTGGTGGGGCCCGGGGTATACCTCCGACGACGTGCTGGATAACGGCGGCGCAGGCTACGCGAGCTGCTGCGAAATCAACCAGGCGCTCTTCCACGAGGGCTTGCCGCAGATCAACATCAGCCCCGATGAATCGCGTGCGGTGCGCAACGACACCTACAAACTCGTGCAGAACGACAACCAGTTCTACGACAGCAGTACCGACAGTTGCACCGTGGTCACCACCACCGAGTTCTACCAGGTCGATCAATCGGTACCGGTGCCCAAGATCGAAACTGCCCGCAACAACCTCCTGTTGAACCCGCTCACTCCTGAGGCTCAGGCAAACTTCGATAGCCTCAAAGAAACTCTCGACCAACTCATGCTGGCCAAGCTGGATTGCCCCGGCGACGGCAACCTCGATGGCGTGGTCGACGCCCAGGATGTGGCGAACTGGCGGCAGCTGGCCATGGAGTGGGGCCTCTCGAGTGTGTACGACCTCAAAATCGACGGCGTGCACGACGGCCTCACCAACCACCGCGATGGTCAGCACATCGAGCAGCATCTGGGCCTCGAATGCCCGCAGGTGCCGAACATCAGCTGAGGCATGCGCCGGGGGCTTATGCAAACGGGTTAACATCCCTGCATTTGCCCCCGAGCCCTTGCCATGCGTCAGTACGAAGATTTTCTCCGCCACGTTTACCTGAACGGCACCGCCAAGGCTGATCGAACCGGCACCGGCACTCGTTCGGTGTTCGGCTATCAGATGCGCTTCGATCTGGCCGAGGGTTTTCCACTCGTTACCACCAAAAAGCTTCATACCCGCAGCATCGTGTATGAGTTGCTGTGGTTTCTGCAGGGCAACAACAATGCCCGCTGGTTGCAGGAGCGCGGCGTGAGCATCTGGGACGAGTGGGCTCGCGCCGACGGCTCGCTGGGCCCCATTTATGGCGTGCAATGGCGTTCGTGGCCCGCTCCCAACGGCGAACATATCGACCAGATCAGCGAGGTGCTGGAGCAGATCAGGCACAACCCCGACTCACGCCGACTCATCGTGTCATCGTGGAACGTGGCCGCCATCCCCCACATGGCGCTGCCGCCCTGCCACGTACTCTTTCAGTTCTATGTGGCCGATGGCAAGCTCTCTTGCCAGCTTTATCAGCGAAGCGCCGACATCTTCCTGGGTGTGCCGTTCAATATCGCCAGCTATGCCTTGCTCACTCATATGGTGGCCCAGCAATGCGATCTCGAACCGGGTGAATTCATCTGGACGGGCGGCGATTGCCACATCTATCAGAACCACTTCGAGCAGACCGAGCTGCAATTGAGCCGGAAGCCCTTTGCCTATCCCAGCTTGCAGCTGCGCCGCGCGCCTTCGCTTTTCGAGTATGAATTTGAAGACGTGTCGTTCGAGAACTATCAATGCCACCCCGCCATCAAGGCGCCCGTGGCGGTCTGACCTTTCTATGTCTCTCACCGAGCCCAAAAACTCTCGCGCCACGGTCACTGCCGAGCCCGCCAGCTCACAGCAAAACTCACCGCCCCACCAAACCAAGCCAGAAGTGGTGCTGGTGGTGGCTTACAGCCGCAACCGCGTCATTGGCCGCAACAACAGCTTGCCCTGGCGGCTGCCATCCGACCTGGCGCATTTCAAGCGTACGACCATGGGCCACCCCATTGTGATGGGACGTCGCACCTGGGAGTCGTTACCGCGCGCTCTGCCGGGACGCGAAAACATCGTCGTCACACGGCAACACAATTTCGAGGTGCCGGGCGGCACCGTGGTGCACAGCCTGCAGGCGGCGCTGGAACATGCCGTACGCAACGGCGCCAGCGTGGTCTGCGTGATCGGCGGGGCCGAGATTTTCGAGCTTGCCCTGCCCTTGGCGGATCGCATCGTGGCCACCGAGATTCACGCCGATATCGAGGGCGACACGTGGTTTCCAGAGCTGGACGCCAGCTGGGTGCAAACCGCAAGCGAGCCCCAGCCCGAGGAAAATGACCTCACATTTTCCTACGTGACCTACCGCAAGAGAACGGCTCGGTAAGCTCACCCGATAGAGCCAACCTCGGCGGCACGCCCTCGTGCAGAGTCATCATTTCGTCATCGTTGAGTCATCGCCACGCAATCTGCGCTCCGTATTGTGCGCGCAACGACCTTTCCGTTTCCTTCCGCACATAGGACGCAGCGATGAGCACTTTCGATACCGACGATATTCCCACCAATCCCACCGACAATCTGCATTTCAACCGGGTCGTGGCCCGTGCCGTGTCGCGCCGGGGCTTCATGAAAACGGGCCTGGGCCTGGGCGCCGTAGGCTTTTTGGGCGGCACGCTCGCGGCCTGTGGCGGCGATAGCGACAGCTCGCCGATTGGCGGTGGAGGTGGCGCACCTGGCGCCGGCGCCATGCTGGGCTTTGCCGCGGTGGCCGCCGCCACCGGTGACGACATTATCGTGCCCGAGGGCTACCGCCACCAGGTGATCACGCGCTGGGGCGATCCCCTGTTTGCCAACAGCCCCGCGTGGCGCGGCGATGCTCGCGGCGACGCCGCCGCCCAGGCCCTGCAGGTGGGCGACAACCACGATGGCATGCACTTTTTCCCGCTGGCGGGCAGCAGCGAAGAAGGTCTGCTGGTGATGAACCATGAATACCTGAACGACGAGTATTTTTACCCGCCCGAGGTGGTGCCCGGCGGCGAGAACTGGACCCTCGACGACGTGCGCAAGGGCCAGAACGCGCACGGCATCACCGTGGCGCATGTGCGTCGTGGCGAGAACGGTGAGTGGCGGGTGGTGATTCCATCACGCTACAACCGTCGCCTGCACGGCAACAGCCCCATGGCGCTCACTGGCCCCGCAGCAGGTCACGCGCTCTTGCAGACCAAGGCCGATCCCACCGGCACGGTGGCTCTGGGCACACTCAACAACTGCGGCAACGGCTTCACTCCCTGGGGCACCTACCTCACCTGCGAAGAAAACTTCAACGGTTACTTCGGTTCGCGCACCGAGGCCGACACCCGCGACGCCAATCAGCGCCGCTATGGCATCAACGCCTACCGTTCATGGTATCGCTGGGAAGACCACGACGACCGCTTCGATTACAAGATCGAACCCAATGAAGCCAACCGCTTTGGCTGGATTGTCGAAATCGACCCATTCGACCCCTCCTCCACCCCCAAGAAGCGCACGGCGCTGGGTCGCTTCAAGCACGAGAACTGCGCCATCGCGATCGCGCCGGACGGTCGCGTGGTGGTGTACATGGGTGACGACCAGGCCAACGACTACGTGTACAAGTTCATTTCCGACGACCGCTACGAAGCGGGCAACGCCGCAGGCAACCGCAATTTGCTCGAAAACGGCAAGCTC
>JAJUJN010000512.1 GCA_029265335.1 Alcaligenaceae bacterium | reverse complement strand
TGCGTGTACTACCTTGCGTGTACTTCTACCTACGCACACACATCTTTTTGCACACACGAAAGTTCGTACCAAGCCCAGAATCTTAGCCGATTTCTGGCGATAAATCAAACACTTTTCGCCAAAGCCGCTGAACTGCCGAGCTATCGGTTTGCAACCCGGCGCAAGGTGAGGCTTGCCTGGCGCCCACGTTCTTCCACCTGCCCTTCCATGCGGTCGGCGTCGTCTGGGTGGACGCGGCCGCTGAAGCGCACACCGGTAACCCCTGCCCCCGTCGTGAGTTCGATCTCACGCCCGGTGAGCTCACCTTTGGCCGGCAGGCTGGATTGACTGTTGACTCGGAGCTCGCCGTTCAGGTGCTGAAAGCTTTGCTCCAAGTCGAAGGTAAATTCGCCCAGCTCGTTTTGTCCCTGCCAGCGGCCTGCCACCGGTGCTGGCACGATGTAGAGCAGCAGGTCGCTCACTTTGAGGGCGTTCACGGGTTTGTCGGGTGCATCCACGGTGATTTTTTGATGGGGTGGCCAATCACCGAAGCCGTAGTCGTGCGAAACAATGCGGGTACCCGGCTCCAGTGCGAGCACGGTGGGCACCAGCTTGGCGTTGACAGCCGGCAGCAGATACACCGTGAGCACATCGGCCGAGCTGAGGTCGGTGTCGAACAAATCCTGATTGCGGAATTCGGCACGATCGGCAACACCCGCGAGCCGCGCATTTCGGTTGGCCAGTTCTACCAGGCGCGGATCGATATCCACCCCAAAGCCTTGCCCGCCGCGGCGCGCAGCCTCGATCAGCAAACGCCCATCGCCAGAACCGAGGTCGATCACGGTCTCGCCGGGTTGCACCTGAGCCAAATCCAGCATGGCTTCAACCACCACGTCGGGAGTCTGCACATAAGGCACGTCTAGGTCGCCGTCGGTCGTCACCTGAGCGCCCACGCTGGCCCCCAGAAGAGCGGCACTGGCCAGCCCCGTCATCAGACCCCGACGCATGAAACTTTGAACCACACCCATGTTTGCAAAACTCCTGACTTCGCGAGAGAGCGATCGCGCAGGGCATCCCGTGCGATCGAACAAAGGCGCAAGTATAGTATCGGGCAGATTGCAACGGGCCCCGAGCCCGCCACAAGCGAGGACAAAACATGCGTTATATCGATCATCAACCCACAGGCGACGCCGATGTGCTTCGTGTCGCCCAAACCGAACGCCCCCAGCCCGGCCCGGGCGAAGTACTCATCCAGGTATTGGCCGCCGGCGTGAATCGGCCCGACGTCGCTCAGCGAGCCGGCAGTTATCCGCCCCCACCGGGGGCCTCGCCCATACTTGGTCTTGAAGTTGCGGGTCGCATCGTGGGCCTGGGCGAAGGGGTCACGCAATGGAAGCTCGACGATGTGGTGTGCGCCCTTACCCCCGGCGGCGGTTACGCCGAGTATTGCGTGGCCCCGGCCGGTCATTGTCTGCCCCTGCCCGGTGAGCTCAGCGTGATCG
>JAJUJN010000227.1 GCA_029265335.1 Alcaligenaceae bacterium | reverse complement strand
CGCCCTGCTTGGTGGCCAGCGTGATGCCAGCCGCCAGGCCGATGTTGCGAATGTCTGTCACGCCAGGCGCGTCTTTGAGGGCATGAACCGCTTGTTCGAAAGCTGGTGCCTTGTGGCGAACCTGTTCGAGGGCGCCTTCTTCGTGCAGGGCGCTCAGCGTGGCAAGCGCGGCAGCGCAGGCCACCGGGTGACCCGAATACGTGTGCCCATGCGGAAACTCCACCGCATGCGGCGCACCAGCGCTTTGCATGAACATTTGATGGATGGAGTGATGAGCAGCCACACCACCGATTGGAACCACGCCGTTGCTCACTTGCTTGGCAAAGGTGAGGAGGTCGGGGGTGACGCCAAAGGCCTCGGCTCCTGTCCAGGCGCCCATCCGCCCAAAAGCGGTGATCACTTCATCGAAAATCAGCAAGATATCGTGCTGATCGCAGATGTCACGCAGGCGACGCAGATAGCCCTGCGGCGGCACCAACACACCCGCCGAACCCGAGAACGGCTCTACGATCACCGCGGCGATAGTTGAAGCGTCGTGCAAAGCGATGAGGTCGAGCAAGTGGTCGGCCAGCTCGCTGCCTTGCTCGGGTATGCCACGAACGAATCGGTTGTGAGCCTGCAAAGTATGCGGCAGGTGATCAGCTGCGACTCCCTCGCCGTATAGCCGCCGGTTATTGGCCATGCCACCTACACTGATGCCGGCAAAGCTGACACCGTGATAGCCCTTGATTCGGCCGATGAAGCGCGTTTTGGACGCCTTGCCTTGCAGCTGCCAGTAGGCGCGCGCCATTTTGAGGGCGGTATCTACCGCTTCGGAGCCCGAGCTGGTGAAGAACACGTGGTTCAGCCCACCCGGCATATGCGCCACCAAGCGCTCTGCTAAAGCAAAGGCGGTAGGGTGCCCAAACTGAAATGCAGGCGCGTAGTCGAGTGTGTCGAGCTGGCGGGCAACGGCCTGCTTGATGGTCGGATGGTTGTGGCCCAGGCCGGACGTCCAGAGGCCGGATAGACCATCGAACACGCGATTGCCATTGGTGTCGGTGTAGAAGCAACCATCGGCGGCCACGATCATGCGGGGGTCTTGCCGGAACTGGCGGTTGCCGGTGAACGGCATCCAGTAAGCCTCGAGCGCCTGCTGCGAAACGGCTGAGCCTCCCGAGAGGAACGGTGCCTGGCGTTGGTTCATGGCAGCCTCAGAATCGATAGATGGCGGCCAACCCGCTATCCACCGGCATGCGCTCGGCCGGCACCATCACAACCTCACCCCCAGAGCGCAGTACCTGTTCGGCGAGGTCGTCGAGCAAATCATCGCCCACGCCCAGCTCCCTCTGTGCGCGCTCGATGGCTCCGGTTTCGGGGTCGAGTCGGCCCGGAATTTGTTGGTCGGCGTCGACCAACAAGACGTTGACCCTACCACCCACCGCGGCGACGGCAACATCGGAAAGATCGGCGCTGGCCTGCTGATCGGCGCGGGCAGCGTGGAAGCGGTCGACGAAGCCCGCCAAACGCTGAAGGTACAAAGGCTCGACAACCCGCCAGGCCTGCGTACGTAATTCGACATTGGAGAGGGCGTCGGGGTTGGCGTCGATTCCCTGCTCGAGCAAATGGCTGTTCTGGCTGATGGCGCGGAACACTGCCTGGTTTTCGGGCAGACCCGCCAGCACCAACGGATGCTGGGCCTGTTGACTGTGGTGTCGCGTGAACTCGCGATCGACCGCGCGGAAAAACCGTTCGGTTTGCTGGTCGACGAGGTCGTCTTTGCCGCCGTGACCGTGACGCACCTCTGCACCCGCACCTGCGCCCAAGCCGGGCACACTGCGAATTCGGCTCACCGGTTCGGGCAGGTCGTCGCCAATGACGGCGCCAACATCACGGGGCACGTCTTGGTGCAGCTGCACCTCTGCCAGACCGTCACGGTTGCCTTCGAACAAACGCACGTGGTTGCGGGTGAGACAGAGCACATGAAAGCGATCGGCAGACTGCACAATGCGCAACAGCGGCTTTACATGGAAACTATCGGCCACGACCGCAATGGGGTGGGTGTGCCTTTGCAGATGCATCACCCGGAAATAGCCATCCGCCCGAAAAATCGCGAGACCGTGTGCCGTGTGATTCCAAAAGTTGAAATCGGATGCCAATTCCTGCAGGGGCGCCATGAGCTTGGCCACGACCTCGTTCGAGTGCTGCGCAGCCAGGGATTCTTCTGCCTGTTTGAGCAGGTTGCGATAAACGATGGGATCCTGTTTGTTGTCGGGGTGCTGGGGATGCGTAGGCTGATAGAACGATAGATAAGGCCCGGCAAACTCGGGATGCAGAAGTTCGTTGAGGCTATGTACGGTTGGCATCTTGGCTCCTCAGAAAAACGGGTGCTGCCACGCTGTTGCAGACATCACAGCGCCGGGCCAGAGAAGCCCGCGCACGCCCGGATCGTTGGTATGTTGACGTTAACACAGGGTGCCACCGATCCGACGGCTTCTCGCCGCCATTCGTACGCTCGGGAATTCCGCGCTGCTGGAGACTCCGCGCTGCAGGAGACCTCCCAGCGCCGTTCTTCAGTCGTCGTTGTCGGGCTCGGGCGCCGACGCTTCCGCCTCCTCGCTTGGCGGCGCGTGCAGCGGCGACACCTCTGTCATCAAAATTCGACGGTCCGACACCTCGGTTACCTCGAAAAGCAAGCCGCCGATTTCGGCACGAGCGCCGGCCTCCGGCAGAGTGCCGAAATGCCTGAGCAGCAAACCGGCCACAGAAGTGGCGTCGTCGTCCACCGGCAGTGTGTTGATCCCCAGCCTTTGCTGCAAATAGTGCAGGTCGGTAGCGCCAGCCACGCGCCAACGATCATCATCCAGCGGCACGATCGCCGGCGTTTCGTCTTCATCGGGGAATTCTCCCGCAATGGCCTCCAGGATATCGATCGGGGTGAGCAAACCATCGAGGCTGCCGTACTCATCCACCACCAGCACCAGCTGGCCGCGCGACCGTCGCAGCACTTCCATGGCGCGCAATACATCCGCCGAGTCATTGATGATGACAGGCTCGCGCAGGCTGGTGAGCTGGTCGAGAGGAGTCCCTTCTCCGATTTCTGCCACGAGATCCTTGGCTCGCGCAACGCCCAGCAACGAATCGAGGTCACCACGACACACCGGCAAGTTGCTGTGCGGAGTCCGGCGCAGCATCTCTGCCACCTCGTCGGGGTCGCGAGTCACATCCACCCATGAAATATCCGAACGAGGTGTCATGATCGATCGCAGCGAGCGCGTACCCAGTGTGAGCACACCACTCACCATGCCCCGCTCTTGTGCACCGAAAGCTGGCTCGTCGGCCGCCTCCTCAGGCGGCATTGCCTCGCTGTAGCCGGCTGGCCCTGCCCGGCCACCCCCGAGCAGGCGCAGCACCGCTTCGGCCGTGCGATCGCGCAGCGGCAAGGCTCGCTCACTGCGCAGCGCACTGCGCCGCATCACTTGGTTGAAGAACTCAATAAGAATCGAAAAGCCGATGGCGGCGTAGAGGTAGCCTTTGGGAATGGTGAAACCAAGACCCTCGGCCGTAAGACTCAAGCCGATCATGAGCAGGAAGCTCAGGCAGAGCACCACTACCGTGGGGTGTGCACTCACGAACCGGGTAAGCGGCTTGGACGCCCACAGCATCACTCCCATCGAGATGATCACAGCCGCCATCATCACCGGCAGCTCATTGACCATCCCTACCGCGGTGATGACAGCATCAAGCGAGAAGACCGCATCCAGCACCACGATCTGGGCCACCACGATCCCGAAGCCAGCGTAGTCTTGCCCCTGCGCATGATGCCGGGGCGGACCTTCAAGACGCTCGTGCAACTCTGAGGTGGCCTTGACCAGCAGGAACAAGCCCCCCAGGAGCAAGATGAGATCGCGCCCCGAGAACGAACCCCCCCCACTGAAAACAAGGGGGTCGTCAAGGTCACCAGCCACGAAACGATCGACAGCAAACCGAGGCGCATAACTAGCGCGAGCGACAAACCCAGCACCCGCGCCCGATCGCGCTGATGCGGCGGTAATTTGTCGGCCAGGATGGCAATGAAGATGAGGTTATCGATCCCCAGGACGATTTCCAGGAGGATGAGCGTCAGCAGCCCCGCCCAGATATTGGGATCAAGCAGAAAGTCCATGAGCATGGGATTTTCCCGAAACGAAACATCAACCCTGCGAAAGGTCGCAAAGAATCAACCACAGCCGCGCCACGGCGCAAGCGCACCACAAACAGCAGGTCACCGTGGAGGGTTGTAGATGGGGAAGATTCGTTGCGGCAGCGCCCGCTGTCGCCCT
>JAJUJN010000070.1 GCA_029265335.1 Alcaligenaceae bacterium | reverse complement strand
GCGGTGGAGGCGCTGCTGGCTGGCTGAGGCTCGCTGAACTCTGCATGTGCGGCGTGAAGCCCGCGAGCATCACGTCGGGGCCTTACGACTCCCAAGACACCCTACGGTCATGCGGCGTCCTGCCAGTAGCGATGATCCAAGGCTTCACTGTGAATTGGCCGGGCCGGCTGTATAGTGCAAGAGGTCTGCCCTCTTCTCGGTGACACCCCCATGTTCAAACTCATCAAGTCAGCATTGCTCGCTGGATGCTGTTTTACCTTTTCAGCCGCAGCGGGCGCCCTGCAAGTGGGCGACATGGCACCCGACTTTCAATTACCGGGCGCGGATGGCAAAACCTACCAGTTGTCGGACTATCGCGATAAGCAGGCGGTGGTGCTGGCGTGGTTTCCCAAAGCAAATACTTACGGCTGCACCATCGAATGCAAGTCGTTGGCCGACAACGGCGACAAGATCCGGCAGTTCGATGTCACGTATTTCATGGCGAGCGTGGATCCCTTGGCCGAGAACATCAACTTTGCCGAGCGAACCAACGCAGATTTTCCATTGTTGAGCGACGAAGACAAATCCGTGGCCAAAGCCTATGGGGTGCTCGCCCCTTCTGGAGTTGCCAAGCGGCATACCTTTTATATTGGCAAAGACGGCCGCATCTTGAAGATCGACACCAACATCACGCCTGAAACTTCGGCAGAAGACATGGTGCGGAACCTGGCGGAATTGGGTGTAGCCAGTGCCGCGGATGCTCCAACCAAAAACGCCACTCCATCGCGCTGAGCGGGCAAAATCTGCACCAGTGCGTTTGCCCCGAGCCGGCGACGCGGCGGCTGCTTACGACCGCGAAACACCCCGCTCAGACGGACTCCTGTCTACGCTTTTCGTAACATCAGTCGCTGCGATGCGGTCGTAGAGCGCACTGACAATCAACACCGCCAACGTGGGCATCACCCAATCCAGGCCCAGCTCTGCACCCGGCAGTTCGGCAATGACCGTGGGTACCAGCCCGCCATATCCCGCCGCCATAAGGCTATCGACCAGCCCCAAAAGAGTTGCCACGATCAATGTGGGGATGAAGACGCGGCTCGGCTGTTTCCACCAGCTCGACGCCAGATTCAACACAACCAGCGTGATGGCGATGGGGTAAACGCCCAACAACATGGGTACCGAAATAGCAATGAGCTGCTCAAGCCCCACATTAGCAACCAAGATGCTGATCAGCGTAACGATCACAACCACCACGCGATACGACAACGGCGTGATACGGCTGAAGTACTGACCACAAGCCGAAACCAACCCAATCGCGGTGGTAAGACAGGCCAAGGTAATGACGACCGCCAATAAAACGCCGCCGATGGGCCCGTAGGCATAGTGAACAAAAGCGGTGAGAATCTGCGCGCCCGTGACGGCATGGGGCGCCAGCACCCCGCTGCTCGCACCCAAAACAATCAACGCGATATAAACCGCCGTTAGCCCGCCGGCCGCGATCACGCCGGCGGTGACTGTGTAACGCGTGACCTGATGGGGCGACGACACGCCGCGACTGCGTATGGAGTCGACAATCACGATGCCGAATACCAGCGCAGCCAGCGCATCCATCGTTTGGTAACCCTCAACGAACCCCTGCAGCAAGGGAGCGCTCACATATTGCCCACTGGGCTCGCCCACACTGCCCGCCGGGAAGAAAATCGCCGCTCCCGCCAACAGCAACAACGCCACAATGAGCACCGGCATGATCACCTTACCCACGGTATCGATCAATCGGCCGGGGAAAAGCGCCAACCACATCACGATGCCGAAATAGACCACTGTGAATCCCTTTCGAATGGGGTCGATACCGGTGGTGAAGTAGGGGGCAAGGCCCAGCTCGAAAGCAACCGTAGCGGTTCGGGGCGTGCCGAAGAGCGGACCGATGGCGAGATACACCAGCACACCGAGCAACACGCTCGCCGTCTTGCCGATTGGCGTGGTGAGGGCGGGCAGCCCCCCGCCGACCCGAGCCAGCGCAACCACCGTGAGCAGCGGCAAACCAACCGCCGTCAATAAAAACCCCAGCGACGAAAGCCACAGCTGATGGCCAGAAAGGTGCCCCACCATGGGAGGGAAGATGAAATTGCCCGCGCCCAGGAACAGCGCAAACGTCATGAAGCCCAGGCCAACCAGATCGCGGCCGTGGAGGGTGGAGGTCATGTCTCGCTTGGTGAAATTCTTATGTAACCAACCATACACCACCCCATCGGTTCTGCGAACCCTCGGGCGGGCGCAAAACTCAACTAGAGATTCTAGCTATAGCGCGACAAGCAATAGTTCTTAGTCTAAGAAAAAGATCCCCGCTACCCTCACCAGCCAGTACGCAAATTAAGGCGGCATGGAAACCGCCTGCGACGCCCCAGTGCAAACGACAGCCAGTATTCGACCTCCGGCCCACGTGCCGGTGCTTTGCGGAGTAATTTTATGAGTCAAAAAGATTTGCCGACCATCGGTATTCTGGGTGTGGGAAAGATCGGGCTCAGCGTGGCCAGACGTCTGCTGGCCGTTGGTTACCCCGTGGTAGGGGTTTCGCTCGAGCCGCTCGACGAATTTGTTTCACTGGGAGGCCGGGCTCTCGGCAATGGCAAGGAAGTGGGCGAAGAAGCCAGCATCGTGATTGAGGTGCTCGGCTCCGAACCTGCCTTTGAAGCCCTGGTGCACGGCGAGCAAGGACTCACCCGGACGAATCCTTGCAATACGAAGGTTCTGCTGGCGCTTTCCAGCCATCATCTGGAGTTCAAGCAATCTCAGCAAGAGCGGTTGCTCGAGCAGGGCATCCAGTTGCTTGATGCCACGGTGAGCGGATCGCCCAACCGGGTGGATAGCGGTGAATCCATCATCTTCGTGGGCGGCGATAAAGCCGTGGTAGACAGTATCGCCCCGGTGTTGGACGTGGTCTCCCCTCTATGGCGCCACGTAGGCGAATTCGGCGCCGCCACCAAGCTCAAGTTCGTGAATAACACGCTGAGCTTCATTCACGGTCTGGCCGCAGCTGAGGCTTTGGCACTGGCCACTCGTATGGATCTCGACGCCAAGTACGTCGTTGAATGCCTGGAGCATGGCACCGGTGGTTCCGCAGCATTCTCATTTCGTGGTCCCAAAATGGCAGCCCGCAAGTACCCAGTAACCGGCGATCTGCGCGGAGCCCTTCAGGTGATCGAATCCATTCTGGAAATGGCCGACCAAGTGGATGCGGATATGCCTCTGATGAACCGGGCTGTGTCTTATTACCGCCGTGCGGTTCACAACGAAAACTTGGGCGATGAAGATGTCGCCCAGCTCTATGAATTGCTGATTGCCAATCGCAGCTGCCAATAACCCCCGATTGCGCTGCCTTCATAGCCGCTGCGAGCGCTTGCTCTCAACGGGCGTTCTTTTTCACTCGATCGCCGGCCTCTGCGTTACGCTTGGCGCCATTTGAGGGCGGGACGTACGTGAGTTGCCCATCCACTACGCGAGCCGGCGAAGTCATGGGGTGCACCTTGCTGGTCTTGATATCAAGAATATGCACGACCTTGGCGCCATTGACGCACAGAATGTCGGCAACCATGGAGCGGTGACAGCGCCACCAAACTGCCTCCGCACACATCAATGCGGTGCGCGAGGTGGCCGATAGCTCATACAACTCGGCCAGCCCTTCGCCAAAATCAGCGGTCTGCATATAGTCGGCATAGCCGCGAAACGACGCGTTGCGCCAAACGGTATTGAGGGAATCCGACCTCGCCCGTCGCCGCCCGCCGAGCGCTTTGATCCATTGGTAGCCAATACCTTGGCCTGCCAAGGCGTCTGCAAGAGTATCTTGGTCGTACTGAGGGAATTTGCGTGATCCGGGCAAGCTGCGAACGTCGGCAATGAGCTCGATCTGGTACGCCGCCAGCAGGTCTAGAAACTCTTGGAGGGATCGCGTGGAATGCCCGACAGTCCAGATCGCTTCGGCACGGTTTGCTGAGGCCATGGCACTCACCTCTTTCGGTCATGTGGCGCTGAGGCGGCGATTCAGCCGCTCCGTTCCCACCCTCTTGACCCTCAGTGTACCGCTGACGCTCCGATGCTCAATGAGCTCTCCCTGGTCAAGACATCACCACTCACCACAGCATCGAACTTATCGTTGCAGCTCTTGCGAGAAATGCCGCGAGAGAGTGTGCTTCAAGCTTGGCAATGTGACCTCGCCCAAATGCGCATGCACTTGTTTGCCGTGCGAGTCAAAAATCAACGTGGTGGGCAAGCCTCGCGTGCGCAACGCCTGCATGGCCGACGATGTGGGGTCGAGCACTACATGATCCAGCTGCAGGCCTTCGTTCCGCATGAACTCATTGGCCTCGGCGGCAGTTTCGCCTTGATTGACCAGCACAAATGCCACATTGGGGAACTCGTTTTGTGCCCGTTCCAAGGCCGGCATTTCGCGGCGACAGGGTGGGCACCAGGTGGCCCAGAGGTTGAGCACCACAGGCTGGCCGGCATAAGAAGCCAACGATATGGGTTGGCCCTGTAAGGTGGTGAGAGCAAGGTCGGGCAGGGCTGGCGCCGACCGATACAGAATGCTCAACACACTGTTGGCCAATACCCAAACGAGCAAGCCTGCGATGATGCCCGCCAGGGCCGGACGACGCAAAGTGCGGCCTGCTCCTCGAGTTCGCCACCATACGAAGGCTGCCGCCACCGGAACGCCGAACCACCAGGCAAAACCACCATCGCCGATCGCAATTATGGGCCCTGGGCGCGGCGACATACTCGGGCCACCACAAGGCGAGGTAGGCGAGCCTTGCGGCCACGAAACCCAGCAATGTCGCATCGAGCAGCAGACCACTCGCGCGCTTGGGAGATGCGTCGGGCAGCCCACGTGCTGCACGATGGGCCACTATCCAGGCAATCAGCACGGCTACCGCTACGACTACCACTTGGATGGAGAAAGGGCCCACACCGATCATGTCGTGCGGGCCGATTGCCAAAGACTCATGCGTTTGCGCGCCTCTGCGTTGCTCGGCACTCCATCGCAAACCCAATGGGTGCGGATCATTCCCTCACCTTGCCGCGCGACGCCTTCAGTTGCGAACGGCGCGATTTGGCATCGAGCCGCCTTATCACCGAACCGCGCGTAGGACGGGTGGGCCGACGCGGCTTCTCGGTGTGCATCGCCTGTTGGATCAGCTCTTCCAAGCGGCGCAATGCCTCGGCGCGGTTTTTATCGAGACTGCGAAACTTCTGCGCCTTGATGATCACGACGCCATCTTTGCTGATGCGACGATCGCCCAGCTTGGTCAAACGTTGCTTCACCTCTTCGGGCAGCGACGATTCGAGGATATCGAAGCGCAGATGCGCCGCGCTCGAAACCTTGTTGACATGCTGACCACCGGCCCCCTGAGCGCGGATGGCGGTGATTTCAACTTCGTCGGGGGAGATATTGACAGTGGCGCACATACCGAGCTCCGTCAAGGATCGGTGGCAGCCCGGCCCGCCTGCCGTGCGGCTTCTTCCCGACGTGCGTCTTCTATCACTTGCAGCACTTCTTTCACATTGGCCCGCTTTTGCGCTGGCTGTGCAGCCCCCTTCAGGGCGCTGTCGGTACGCAGCTTGCCTGCCTGATACAGCTGCCAGATTTCTTGCCCGTAATCGGTGTGCAGAAGCTCTGGGGCAAACTGACCAAAATAAGCCGCGAGGTTGTTGACATCGCGCTCCAGCATGGCTCGCGCGCTCTGGTTGGCTGCGGCATCCACGGCCTGCGGCAGGTCGATAATCACCGGCCCGTGGCTATCCAGCAGCACGTTGTATTCGGAAAGGTCGCCATGCACGATGCCGGCGCACAGCATCTGCACCACCTGGCGCAGGAGCATACTGTGGAAGCGACGGGCGTCGTGGGGCTCGAGCTGCACATCATTCAACCTGGGCGCCGGCTCGCCATGCTCATCGGTCACCAGTTCCATGAGCAGCACGCCTTCGTAAAAGTTATAAGGCGTGGGCACCCGCACCCCTGCGTCTGCCAAGGCCAGCAAGGCATCCACCTCGGTTCGCTGCCAGGCGGCCTCCTGTTCCTGCCGCCCGTAACGCGTACCTTTGGCCATGGCGCGCGCTTGTCGGCTGTTTTTGACCTTGCGGCCTTCCGTGTAATTGACGGCGTTGTGAAAGCTCCGTTTGTGAGCCTCTTTGTACACCTTGGCACAGCAGAGCTTCCCGTCGCACTCCACCACGAATACCGCCGCCTCCTTGCCGCTCATCAACTGCCGCACCACACGGTCGATCAATCCGTCGGCCACCAATGGCTGGAGTCGGCTGGGAATCTTCACAGGCAGGTAGCGCTCCTTCGCGCAGTGCGGTTCGGGCCGTTCAGTGTAACGCTTTGGGTGCCTGCAACTGCTGGGTGATTTGTTCGAGTTGCGATTCATCACAGCCACCGGCGTGCGGCTCTGCCACGTATTCCGTAATCAGATCGCACGAGCGAGTGAGCTGGGCGATAGTGGGCACCCAGGCCGCAGCTTCGACATTGGCAGGAGGCGGATCGGCCAGCGCCTTGTTGGTACTTGAGCGCCAGGCGGCCAAACGCGTATAGGCATGATGCCGCGCCTGGCGTGTGGCCTCGATGGCCGTGTCTGCGGCAGCCTCGCGTGCGGCCGCCAGATATTGACGCACCGCTTCGCGACAACGTTGATGAGCCTCATTGAAAGCCGCGGTTTGCCTTTTGGGCCAAAGCCAGTAGCCGAATACCATCACGATCGCACCACCGATAATGGTGTCGGACAGTCTTTGAAGGGCGTAGTTGGCGTCGCCGCTACCTGGCACGATGATATCCACCAGCATCAGCACCAGGGGCGTGAGCACCACAGCCTGGAGGGCGTAGGAGCGCTTCATGGCCCAGGGCAGCACGCCCGCAAGTAGCGCCATTACGGCCGCGAAAAGAAGGTTCTTGGGCACCAGCATGAGTACTGCGCCACCAATCGCCACCCCCGCCAAGGTGCCTAGCGAGCGCAGAAAAGCGCGCGCAAAGATGGAGCCCAAATCGGGTTTCATCACCAGGCCCACAGTGAGCGGAACCCAGAACCAGTGGTTCTCGGGATTGATCCAACGCGTGGCGTAGGCCAATCCGAGACACAAGGCGAGCGCCAGCGCTGACCGCACTGCAGCCCTGCTCGGCAGCCCTGGCCGAAACTGACCGGAAGGCGAAAAGGCCTCGCTCTGATTGGCGTGTGCCGCTGGCCCCTCGGCCATCGTACCCAGCCACTGAGCCAGATCCCGAAGGCTTTGATAAAGCGGAACCTTATTTTCTGTTGCAGCCGTTGGTGTGGTGGTCCAGTGCCGCCGCCTCACCATCGCCGCCATGCTGCGCAGCTCCGTGGCGGCATTCTGCAACTGGGCCACATCCTGTGTGCTCAGTAGCCGGGCAAAGATCGTGTCGCAGTAGGGCAAGGCGGAGAGCCACGCGCGGTCAGTTGCCCTGTGCTGCCCCGTTTGCAAAATGGCAGCCAAGTCTTCGAAGGCGTCGCTCACCTGCGTTCGTATGGCTGTGGGAACCACGCCTTGCGCCCGTACGGTGGCCAGGTCACCCAGGCTTTCGAGCAAGTTTGCCAACGCCAGCTGTCGTGGTCGCTCACGCCAGAAGGCCGCTTCGATGCCCAGCAGCAATGCATAGAACAGTGCGCCCACCAAATACATCAAGGCGGGCTCCCAGAAGGGAGCGATGCTGGGCACCCCGATGGCAATCGCCGCGGTGAGCAGGAACTGCAGGCAGCCTATGGAAAGTGTGGCGCTGTAGCTGCTGATGATGCCGGCCACAAACGCCAGCCCGGCCATGCACACCACCGTGCCCAGCCAAGGCAAGCCGGTAAGATACCCGGCGAGATAACCCACGGCCCCCATGGGTGCAGCGATCGCGAGCTGGCGCAACGCCCTACCGTAAGGTCCGCTCTCCTCGCCCGTGGTCATCATGAGCGTACCCATGGCGATCCACATGCCGGTCATCACGTCGTTCAGCGCCAGCCCCACGGCAAAGGGCAAGCCCACGCTCAGCGCGGCCCGGATGGCACGCGGCCACTGCCAGGGCGCGGGTTTTAAGCGAGCGAGCTGAGAAAGCCAGAAAAGCCAGGAAGGAGCAGGTGTTGGGGCCATGGAACCCGGGCGTGGGCAAGGTATACAAACGCCCAAATGCTAGCAAAACACCACTAGAAAGCATATGTGAGCCCGAATCCGGCTTGCGGTTGCCATCGCCAGTCTTTCTCGGTACTGCCCCACACTTGGTTGGAATACTTCACCTGCACGAAGGCATTGGCCGAAAAGCGCTTGTTGATGTTGTAGGTGAAATTGAGTTGGGGCAAGGCGAACAGGTCGTAGGTGCGTTTGTAATTGCCCGACATCACGGTGGGTGAAAGCCATTGGCTCATGTCGTTGCCGGCCAAAAAGGGATCCCAGCTGGCACGGCGATTCGACATGATGTAGGGGTCGAAGCCACCAGTGAAATTGAATGCCAGTGATGAGCGATCATTGAAGCGATGCAGAGTTCGAGAATACTCCAGCCACGCCGACAGCATGAAATATGTAGCGTTATCGTAGGTGGTGCTGTCGTTGCCGATCACAAAAGTGCCTTTGTACCAATCTTTGAAAACGTAGGCATTCAAGGTGAGCGAGAAATTGGCCGGTAGATCCCAACTGGTGAGCAGCCCCACACCTGCGGTGTTCACCCTTCCTGAGGGGCCCGAAATATTTCTGCCGTAGATATACATGGGCGCCACGGCAAACTGCGTGGCTTTGAGGTACGGGCTTGATGGCAGGTAACCGGAAAAGTCGAACTCGGTTTGG
>JAJUJN010000463.1 GCA_029265335.1 Alcaligenaceae bacterium | reverse complement strand
GAGGCGCCGCCCGAAGCCGCGCAGGCGCTGAACGATGGGGACGCTCCAAGCCCGAACGAAGCGACACTGCAGGGCCAGGCCGCGGCCGCCCAGAATGCTGCGGAACCTGAGCTGGCAGCATTGGACGAGCCTTTTGCGCCACCCACGTATACCCAAAACATTCCGTTGGACCGGATGTTGGGCGAAGCCAGCAGCCGCCTGTACGGTATTCGCCATGCCGCGGAGCTGGAATTCACGATTCCTCGCGATCGCTGGGTGCCCTCGGCCCAGCTCAAGCTGCAGTTCACCCCATCGCCCGCGCTGTTGCCGCGTGTGTCGCACCTGCTGGTTTTTCTCAATGAGGAATTGATGGGCACAGTGCCCATTCACACCGAACCGCCCGGCCAGCGCCAAACCTATGCCGTGCCACTCGACCCGGAATACCTCTCCACCTACAACCGCATTCGGATCGAATTCGTGGGGCACTACACCGACATCTGCGAGGATCTCGCCCACACTTCGCTCTGGCTGGATCTGGGCCAGCGCACCGAGGTGGAGCTGCTGGAAGAGATGATTCCCATGGCCAACGACCTGGCCTTTTTCCCTGAGCCTTTCTTTGATCGCAACCATATGTTCGGTCAAAAGGTTTCGTTCGTGTTTGCCGGCTCGCCCGACCTTTTCACCCAGGAAGCGGCGGGCATTCTGGCCTCGTATTTCGGCACTCGAGCCGAGTGGCGCGATCTTTCTTTCGGTGTGCAATTCAACGAGCTGCCAGAGTCGCATGCCATTGTGCTGGCCACCAACGACACGCGACCGGAATTCCTTGCCGACTTTCCGGCGGTGGATGCGCCGGTGATCGCCATGATCGATCATCCCGACAACCCCTACTACAAACTGCTGCTGGTGCTTGGCCAGGAGCCAGCCGACCTCAAAACCGCCGCGCAGGCTCTGGCCGCGGGCACACCGATTCTGCGAGGCTCGAGTGTGACGGTTGACTGGCTCGAGCCGCTGGAGCCGCGCAAGCCCTACGATGCCCCGAATTGGATTCCTACCGATCGCGAAGTGTTCTTTGCCGAGCTCGTGCAGTATCCGGGCCAACTTCAGGTGACGGGCCTGCGGCCCCGCAGCATCAATCTGCCGTTGCGAGTGCCGCCCGACCTGTTCGTGTGGCGCAGCAAGGGCATACCGCTCAATCTACTGTATCGCTACACCCCACCCATTACCCGAGACGAATCCAGGCTCACCCTTGCCCTGAACGATCGTTTCGTGGCCGGCTATCCGCTGGAGCCACATACCGATAGCGGCGCCATTACCCGCTTGCGACTCGACGTGGTCGGCAGCGACGTGGCCGATGTGGCCTCGTTGCGCATTCCCGCCCTGCGGGTGGGGGGGTACAACGACCTTCAGCTCGACTTCTCCTTTGCCTCCACCGTGGGCAATGCCAGCGCCGACACCTGCCGCACCACGCTTCCGGTGGATACGCGGGCGATCATCGATGGCCGCTCCAGCATCAACTTCTCGGGCTATCCCCATTACATCGAGATGCCCAATCTGCACGTGTTCGGCAGCAGCGGCTTCCCGTTCAGTCGCATGGCCGATCTGTCCGAAACCGTGGTGGTCATGCCAGAGGCGGCCGCTCCTCATGAAGTAGAGCTGTTGCTGCAAGTACTGGGCATGATCGGCGCTCGCACCGGCTACCCTGCCTATGGTGTGGAATTGGTAAACGACTGGACCAGCGCCAGTGAACGTGACAAAGACATTCTGTGGCTGGGAGAAACTCCCGAGGAATTTCGTGAGCGGCCCGACGCCAACCTCTTGCTGAATCACACCAATACCTGGCTCACGTTGCCGGTTCGCGAACAGCGAGGGGAATGGACCCCACCCACCGTGCCCTAT
>JAJUJN010000014.1 GCA_029265335.1 Alcaligenaceae bacterium | reverse complement strand
GGTAGGCTCATTGAGAAGGCGCAACACGTTGATGTTGGCCAAGCGGGCCGCGTCTTTGGTGGCCTGGCGCTGAGCGTCGTCGAAATAGGCGGGCACCGTCACCACGGCCCCCACCAGGTCGTCGCCCATGACATCTTCGGCCAGCTGGCGCAACTTGGCCAGGATCTGCGCCGACACTTCAACGGGGGTGATATCACCCTGTACCGTGCGTATGCGCACCAGCCCGTCGCCTTCTACCAGGTGATAGCCACCGCTGCGCTCGACCAGATCGGCGTGCGCCCGGCCCATGAATCGCTTGACCGACGCCACCGTATTGTTGGGATCTTGCGAGAGCGCCTGTCGCGCCTTGTAGCCGATCTCAACGCCGCCATCTTCGGCGTACCGCACCACCGACGGCAGCAGAGCGCGGTTTTCGGCGTCGCGCAACACCTCAGCGGTGCCGCTGCGCACAGCGGCCACCAGCGAGTGAGTGGTGCCGAGGTCGATACCCACGGCAATGCGCCGTTGGTGCGGCGCCGGCGACATGCCGGGCTCGGAAATCTGCAATAAAGCCATATTTGGGGCTCAGTATGAAGAAGCGGGACGGTCAGGGGTCTGCCTGCCTGGCCGACCTCGGGTAAGAAAAACACGCCCCCCGGAACATCAACGCCGCCCGCACCAGAAATCCCTCAAGGCTTCGCGGCACCCACGGGGAATGCCAGGCAACAGCCTGGAAGGATAGGGACAGACCGAATCAGGGCTGCACTGCAGCCCCGCTCGCGCGGGGCTGCGCGCGACCGCGTTACGGTCGGGCTCCGTCAAGTTCTTCGAAAAGGCGTTCGATAAACATCCATTCCCGGATGCGGCTGACCACCTCCGGGTAATTGGGTTGCCGGTCCTCAGGATCGTTCAGCTCAGCGGCCACTTTCGATTCAATCGCATCGCGCGCAGCCTGCAGTTCTTGTTCAAGGGCATCGAACTGCGCGTGATCGGCGGAATCGCGAGCGGTGTCTAACGCTTCGCGCCATTCCAGCTGTTGCATCAGAAAGGCCGGGGCCATGGCGGTGTTCCGCTCGGCGTCGATTTCGTAGCCCGCCAGCTCGCACAAATAGCGCGCGCGTTGCAGGGGCGAACGCAGCACGCGATGCGCTTCGTTCACCCGCGACGCCCATTGCATGGCAATGCGTCGCTCGGCTTGAGAGCCGGTGGCAAAGCGATCGGGATGCACCCGCGCCTGAAGATCGCGCCAGGCCCGCTCCAAGGCCTCACGTTTCAAGGTGAAGCGCTTGGGCAGGCCGAGAAGCGCGAAATAATCGGCGTCGAAGCCATCGGACGACAAAGCGGCGGGAGCGTTGGCCATAAAATCAGATGGTGAAGGACTCACCGCAGCCGCATTGCGCCTTTTCGTTGGGGTTGCTGAATCGAAACCCCTCGTTCAGGCCCTCGCGGGTGTAGTCGAGCTCAGTGCCACTGAGGTACACCAAGCTCTTGGGATCGATGAAAACCTTGACCCCATGGCTTTCGAACACCTGATCTTCCGGCGCGATGTCGTCGACGTACTCGAGCTTGTAGGCCAGGCCAGAGCAGCCTGTGGTGGTAATACCCAAGCGCAGACCGATGCCCTTGCCGCGTTTCTGCAAGTAGCGTTCGACGTGGCGCGCCGCGTTCTCGGTAAGTGTGATGGACATAGCGGTTCCTGTGAGATGCGGAATTACGACTCGTGCTTTTCGCGATAATCGTTGACTGCTGCTTTGATGGCGTCTTCGGCCAGGATGGAACAGTGAATCTTCACTGGCGGCAGAGCCAATTCTTCAGCAATGTCGGCGTTGCGGATGGCCAGGGCCTCGTCGAGCGATTTGCCCTTGACCCACTCGGTAATGAGCGAGCTCGACGCAATGGCTGAGCCGCAGCCGTAGGTTTTGAAGCGAGCGTCTTCGATCAGACCGTTCTCGCCCACCTTGATCTGCAGCTTCATGACGTCGCCACAGGCCGGCGCGCCCACCATGCCGGTGCCCACGCCGGTGTCTTCCGGGGTAAAGCCGCCCACGTTACGGGGATTCTCGTAGTGATCCAGAACTTTGTCGCTGTATGCCATGATGTTCTCCTTACTGCTTAGTGTGCAGTCCACTGCACTGTGTTCAAGTCGACGCCTTGCTGCACCATCTCCCAGAGTGGAGACATATCACGCAGTTTGGCGACGCGCTCTTCGATCAGGCCAATGGCGTAATCGATGTGTTCTTGTGTGGTGAAACGGCCCAGGGTGAAACGAATGGAGCTGTGCGCCAGTTCGTCGTTGCGGCCCAGGGCTCGCAGCACATATGAGGGCTCCAGGCTGGCCGAGGTGCAGGCCGAGCCGCTGGAAACTGCCAGCTCTCTCATGCCCATGATGAGCGATTCGCCCTCAACATAGTTGAAACTCACGTTGAGGTTGTGAGGTACGCGCTGCTCGAAGTCGCCGTTGAGATAGACCTCTTCGATGTGCGACACCCCCTTCCAGAGCCGGTCGCGCAACATGCGTACACGCTCGTTCTCGGTAGCCATTTCTTCTTTCGCCAGGCGGAAGGCTTCGCCCATGCCCACGATCTGATGCGGCGCCAGTGTGCCGGACCGAAAACCACGCTCGTGGCCACCACCGTGCATCTGGGCTTCGATGCGAACCCGCGGACGCCGCCGTACATACAAGGCGCCGATGCCTTTGGGACCGTAGGTTTTATGGGCCGAGAAGGCCATGAGGTCGACCTTGAGCTTTTGGAGATCGATCTCGACCTTGCCCGTGGCTTGCGCCGCGTCGACATGGAAAATGATCTTGCGTTCGCGACAGATCTCGCCCAGCGCCTCGATATCCTGGATAACGCCGATTTCGTTGTTGACCATCATGACGGAAGCCAGGATGGTGTCGGGGCGCAGCGCACGGGTGAATTCGTCGAGATCGAGCAGACCGTTTTCTTTCACGTCGAGGTAGGTCACCTCGAACCCTTGACGATCGAGCTCGCGACAGATATCAAGCACCGCCTTGTGCTCGGTTTTGACCGTCACGATGTGCTTGCCTCGCTCGGAGTAGAAATGAGCGGCGCCCTTGATGGCCAGGTTGTCTGACTCGGTGGCTCCTGAGGTGAAGATGATTTCGCGCGGGTCGGCGTTGACCAGCTCGGCCACTTGCGCGCGCGCGTTTTCCACGGCCTCTTCCGCATGCCAGCCAAAGGCGTGGCTGCGCGAAGCGGGGTTGCCGTAGTGTTCGGTGATCCAGGGGATCATGGCTTCTGCCACCCGCGGATCGACCGGTGTAGTGGCAGAGTAGTCGAAATAAATCGGTGCGATACTCATGGGTAACAATCCTTTTAAATTCCTGTTGGGACTCAATGCGATCAGAATGAGGCCGAAGGGCGAACCTCGCGCGCCATAGACGCCGACACCTTCACCGGCCGGGCCTGGGAGCCAGATTCAAGCTCGCGCATGCGCTGTTGATCGGCCAGATCCTGCAGGCTGACGGAATCGAGATAGTCGAACATTTTGCGATTGAGTTCCGACCATAGTTCGTGCGTCATGCACTTGCCCGGCAAACCGCCGGTGCCACGGGTGCAATCCTGCTTGCCGCCGCAGTCGGTGGCATCGAGCGGTTCATCGACCGCCACAATGATGTCGGCCACCGAAATGTGGCGTGCTGCTCGGGCCAGCATATAGCCGCCGCCAGGGCCGCGCGTGCTCTCTACAAGCACGTGACGCCGCAACTTGCCGAACAGTTGTTCGAGATAAGAAAGCGATATGTTTTGTCGTTCACTGACTCGGGCCAACGGTACCGGACCGCCTTGCTGTCGCAGGGCCAGATCAATCATGGCCGTGACCGCGAATCGACCTTTGGTAGTAAGCCGCATGGCAATTCCCTAATAATTTAGTCAAGTATAACGCAATTCCGAGTAAATTAGTAGGGCATTATGCAAAAAAAGCCGCACCCCTGGGGGAGTGCGGCCGTATTTTAAGAGGTGTTAACAAAAGATGAAAAAGCCAACTGGCAAGCCTATTTATGTCACCCCGACTCACCCGCGTGAGCCGGTGGCGATCAGGCTGCCTGATACTGGAGGGCGCGCTTTTTAACCATTTCAAGCACACCCTGGCAGGCGTCTTCGATGTAATCGAGAGCCTTGCTGAAACCGTCGGGCCCGCCGTAGTAGGGATCGGGCACGGTGGCTTCTTCATACTCGTTGGAGAAACGCATCAGCAACATGAGCTTGTGCTGATAGGTACGCGGGCACTGCTGCTGCAACGCAGCAAGATTGTCCCAATCCATCGCCAGTATGAGATCGGCTTCGTGAAAGTCTTCAGGCCTGACCTGACGTGCAACATGACCGGACATGTCGTAGCCGCGCTTGCGGGCGGCGGCTTGCGCACGAGCGTCAGGGGCTTCCCCTATATGAAACGTATGGGTACCGGCCGAATCGGCCTGCACCGTGTCGGCGAGTCCAGCCTCACCGAGAAGGTGGTTGAATACGGCCTGCGCGCTGGGGGAACGGCAGACGTTACCCATGCATACGAAAAGAACCTTGGTCATCATGGTCGAGAGTGTGCGGGAAAACCCGAAGTTTTTCAAGCTTTTTTTAAGAACGGCGGCTAAATTGCGAGCGCACTGCCGTCTGCGCCCTGTTTCTGGCTCAAAAACGGCGAAAATGTTTCGTCCGGTGCGTTGTGCGCCGCAAAAATACAACAGCCTCAGCGTGCTGGCAAGCGTTATGTTGCGGTGCCGGAGCTCGCTGGGGGCGCCTCGCCGATGGTGTCGGGATGCGCGGCGCCCAAAACCCGCTGACGCAATTGGAATAGCTGATCGCGAGCCCGGGCCGCCTCCTCGAATTCGAGGTTGCGCGCGTGCTCGAGCATGGCCTTCTCCAGCCGCTTGATCTCGCGCGCCAGCTGCTTTTCGTCGAGCTCTTCGAGTTGCTGGGTGATCAGCCAGTCGTCGGCCGGGTCGGGGCTGGCGACCACGCCATCGATGAGATCACGCACCCGCTTGCTCACCCCCACCGGCGTGATGCCGTGCTCTTCGTTGAAGCGGATCTGCTTTTCGCGGCGACGCTCGGTTTCGGAAATGGCGCGCTGCATGGAGTCGGTCATGCGATCGGCATAGAGAATGGCCATGCCGTTGAGGTTGCGCGCCGCCCGGCCGATGGTTTGGATCAAGCTGCGCTCCGAACGCAGAAAGCCTTCTTTATCGGCGTCGAGAATCGCCACCAGCGACACTTCAGGCAAGTCCAGCCCTTCGCGCAGCAAGTTGATGCCCACGAGCACATCAAAAGTACCTAGCCGGAGGTCGCGAATGATTTCCACCCGTTCCACGGTATCGACGTCGGAATGCAAATACCGCACCCGCACCCCGTGCTCGGCCAGGAATTCGGTGAGATCTTCCGCCATGCGCTTGGTGAGCGTGGTAATGAGCACTCGCTCCTCGCGGGCCACCCGTTCGTGAATTTCGGCGAGCACGTCGTCGACCTGGGTAGTGGCTGGCCGCACTTCCACCAGCGGATCAACCAAACCGGTGGGCCGGGCCACCTGCTCCACCACCTGATCGGCGTGCTGGTTCTCATAATCGGCAGGAGTGGCAGACACGAAGATGGTCTGGCGCATGCGGCTCTCGAACTCTTCGAGCTTGAGCGGGCGGTTATCGAGCGCCGATGGCAGGCGAAAACCGTAGTCCACCAGATTCTGCTTGCGCGCCCGGTCGCCCCGATACATGCCCCCCAGCTGGCCGATGGTCACGTGACTTTCATCGATGAACATCAAAGCGTCCTGGGGCAGGTAATCCACCAGCGTGGGCGGCGGCTCGCCGGGCTTGGCGCCCGATAGATGGCGGGTGTAGTTCTCGATGCCTTTGCAGAAGCCCAGCTCGTTCAGCATTTCCAGATCGAAGCGCGTGCGCTGCTCGATGCGTTGCGCTTCAACCAGTTTGTCGGCCTCGCGGAAGAATTCGATACGTTCGCGCAATTCCACCTTGATGGTTTCTATGGCGCGCAGAATCGTTTCGCGCGGGGTGACGTAGTGCGAACCGGGATAGATGGTGAAGCGAGGAATCTTTTGCCGAACCTTGCCCGTGAGCGGGTCGAAAAGCTCGAGCGACTCCACCTCGTCGTCGAACAGTGTGATCCGCACCGCCAATTCGGCATGTTCGGCCGGGAATACGTCGATGGTTTCTCCACGTACCCGGAAGGCGCCACGCAAGAATTCGACATCGTTGCGCTCATACTGCATCGCTACCAGGCGTCGCAACACCTCACGCTGGCCAATAATGTCGCCGGTGCGCAGGGTGAGCACCATGGCATGGTAGTCGGAGGGGTCGCCAATCCCGTAGATGCACGACACCGTGCCCACGATGATGGTGTCGCGTCGTTCGAGCAGGCTCTTGGTGGCCGACAACCGCATCTGCTCGATATGCTCATTCACCGACGAATCCTTCTCGATGAAGAGGTCGCGCGAGGGCACATAAGCCTCGGGCTGGTAGTAGTCGTAATACGACACAAAGTACTCGACCGCGTTGCGCGGGAAAAACTCGCGCATCTCCGCATAGAGCTGCGCGGCCAGAGTTTTGTTGGGCGCCAACACCAACGCTGGCCGGCCGAGCCGCGCGATGACATTCGCCATGGTGAAGGTTTTGCCCGAGCCGGTCACGCCCAGCAGGGTTTGGTACATCAACCCGTCGCGCACGCCCTGCGTTAAAGCGTCGATAGCTTCAGGTTGGTCGCCTGCGGGTGAATACGGCTGAAAAAGCTGAAATGGGCTCTCGGGAAAGCGCACGAAGCCGGATTCGGACATGCTAGACTCTTGAAATCAACGTAACCTGCCATTCTCGCGCGCTCTGGCCGCACATTCAAGTCGCGGCTTCGCGGCAAAAGCTTTCGGGTTGCGTTCTCTCCCACGTTTGCCGGCTCGGTGTCGCAGAAGGCTCACGGCTCCTGCCCTCCCCGTGCGGCAAGCCCTTCGTTTCACTGCCCACTCTAGGATTTCATGAGCTCTCTATTCGCCTCGGTCGCCATGGCGCCTCGCGACCCGATCCTCGGCCTCACCGAACAATACCTCGCCGACACTCGCAACCAAAAAGTGAATCTGGGTGTGGGCGTGTACTACGACAACAACGGTCGAATTCCGTTGTTGCAAGCCGTGCGCGTCGCCGAACAGGAGCGGGTGGCGCTCGAAGCGCCCCGCGGCTATCAGCCCATCGACGGCAACCCAGGCTACAACAAGGCCGTGCAAGATCTCCTCTTTGGCAAAGGTTCGGAATTGCGCAAGAGCGGGCGCGTGGTTACGGCGCAAGCTCTGGGCGGCACCGGCGCCCTCAAGATCGGCGCCGACTACCTGCGACAGCTCCTGCCCAAGGCCAAGGTGGCGCTCAGCGATCCGAGCTGGGAAAACCATCGCACCATCTTCGAGGGTGCCGGTTTCGAGGTGCTCACCTACCCCTACTACGATCCGGCTACCCAGGGCTTGCGCTTCGACGCCATGCTCGAAGGCCTGCGTGCCCTGCCCCCCCAAACCATCGTGGTGTTGCACGCCTGCTGCCATAACCCCACCGGCGTGGATCTCAACCAGGAACAATGGGGTGAAGTGCTCGAACTGGTCAAAGAGCGCGCGCACGTGCCCTTTCTCGATATCGCCTACCAAGGCTTTGGCGAAGGCCTCGATGCCGACGGCTACGCGGTTCGACTTTTCGCCAACTCGGGTTTGTCGGTGCTCATCAGTTCATCGTTCTCCAAATCCTTCTCTTTGTATGGCGAGCGGGTGGGTGCACTGTCGCTCATCGCGCAAACTCAGCAAGAAGCGCAAGCCGTGCTCAGTCAGGTCAAGCGGGTGATTCGCGGCAACTATTCCAGCCCGCCCATGCATGGTGGTGCGGTGGTGTCCACTGTGCTCACCACGCCTGAGTTGCGCCAGCAATGGGAAGACGAGCTCACCCACATGCGCAATCGCATTCGCGAAATGCGCGTCGGTTTGGTGGAGCGCCTGCAAGCCCTGGGCGCCAAGCGCGACTTCAGCTTTGTGAATCAGCAAAAAGGCATGTTCTCGTACACCGGCCTCACTTCGGCTCAAGCCGATCGCCTGCGCGAAGAGCACGGCATTTATGTGGTCAACACCGGCCGTATCTGCGTGGCCGCGCTCAACGAAAACAACATCGACGTCGTCGCCAAAGCCGTGGCCGCGGTGCTATAAACAAAACACAGCACGTCCCCAAGTGCTGCTTGATACCTGAGCCCAGGTATCCGAACCCCCGGCCCTTCCGGGGGTTCTTAGCGTCAGATCACCCCCACTACCAACAATACCCAGAAAACCAGGGAGACAACTCCGTGAGAAAGCTGCTGAGCCTTTCGTTAACGATCCTCTGCGCATGGGGCGCCACCCCGGCTGCCGCCAACGGCACCGACACCTCCGGCATCTACCTGGGCATTCTGGGTGGCGGTGGGTCTGCGTCTTCGGCCAGCATGCGTCAACAAGGTGGTTTTTATTTGCCCGGCCCCTTGCATCGTCGGGTGGCCGTGGATGCCGATGGCAGCGGCAGCAGCCAGAACGTTGCCTTCGGTGGCCTTCAGGCTGGCTACGAATGGCAGCGCATCAACTTGGGGCAAAGTGCCTGGGGCCTTAAGCCCGCAGTGGAACTCGAAGGCCTCTACATGGGCAAGCGATCGTACTCGGGCGGCCTGCCCATCGATCCGCAAGTGTTGGGCACCCAGTACGTCAAGCTTCCCATGACCACCGGCGTGTTCCTGGCCAACGCCGTTTTCACCCTCCAAACGCCCTACTCCGACCGTATTTTTCCCTACGTCGGCGCCGGCATCGGGGTGGCCCGAGTTTCCATCAAAGGCGCAGACTCCGCCAACCCCAACGAACCCGGCATCAATCACTTCGACTCCAACCCAGACGCCTCCGACACCGCCTTCGCCATGCAAATCAAAGCTGGACTGCGCGGGCAGGTCAATCGCAACGTCTCGTTGTTCGCCGAGTATCGCTTTCTATCCATCAACCGCACCAGCTACACCTTTGGCGAAACTCTGCCCCCGCATCTGCCGACCGACTCCTGGGACGTGAGCCTGGGTCGGCAGAAGCACAACCTGTTTGCGGTGGGACTGCAGTACCGGTTTTGAGGGCGGCGGCGATCAACGCCGCTTAGCCTGCTCAGCTTCGTGCAGCACGTCGCCAATCAAGGCAGCGAAGCGCTCGTTGCCACGTTCCACACCGAAGTCATTCGCCCGCTCAAGGCCGCGGCGTTTCATGGTGGCGCCCCACGCTGCGTCTTGCCAGCCGCGGGCCAGGGCTTCCACCAAAGCCGGCACGTCATCCACTGGCACGAGGGCGCCGCAATGGCCGTTCTGCAGTATGTGGGCCGGGCCCACCGGGCAATCGGTGGCCACGATGGGGGTACCGTGGGCGAGGCCTTCGATCAGCACATTGGGAGAGCCTTCGCTGCGACTGGTCAACACCAGGAGACGTGCCCGCGCGATCCAAGGGTGCGGGTTGGGCTGCATGCCCAGCAAAAACACATGCGGCTGCAGGCCCTGATTAACGATCATTTGCTGCAGCATGGCTTCGTCGCCGCCGCCACCCACAATCAGGAGCCTTGCCTCTGGCAGTTGCGCAACCAGCTGCTGCCATGCTTCAAGCAGGGTATCCAGGCCCTTGGTGCGGATGTCCAGACGCGCCACACACACAGCCCAGGTGTCGGGCAACGCGGGCAGCACGCCTTGGGGGATGGGCTCTGCAGCCGCGGCGCGCAGGGCTTCGAGGTCGAAAAGGTTGGGCACCACCACACACCGCGGTGCTGCGGGGCCGGGTGGGCCGTAAAGCGCCTCTGCCTGCTGTTGCATGGCCTCGTTGAGCACCACCACCCGCTGGTAGGCAGCGAGATCCCGACCCACACGGCGAGCCTTGGCGGTTCGGCGCCCCCAGAAGGCAAACTGGCGAACCGCAATGGCCGGCATGTGCAACTGAGACACCCACTTGCGCAAGGTATGGTCAAAATCGATCAGCACCTGCTGGCTTTGTTGCAGGCGTTCCAGCTGGGGTCGCAGCCATCGCTTTTCGGCGCGACGCAATTGCCAGGCCAGCATCAGGCGCCCCACCTTGCCCAACCGGCCGTCGCGGCGCGCCTGGTGTAGGCGGGTGACAGCAGTTTGCGCGGGAACGGCCACATGCACCGGCACGTCGGCTGGCACGCGCTGACGCCATACGGTTTCCCACTCGCGCGTCGGCAGGAATACAGAAAGACTGGGCGCAAAGCGCCGACGATCAAGCCCACGCAGCCAACCCAGCAGCGCAGCCTCCACGCCGCCCACCCCGAAATGGCGAATGTGAAAAACAATGGGAGTTGGACTGGCCTCTGGGGCAGCGCCTGCTGCCGCATCAAGCGATGTAGCTTTTGTGAGTGAAATGCCGGATGAGCTCGGCGACACTTGCTCAGCGGTATCGTCGGCCATAGCGTATCCGGTTATACAGAGGCGCCAGCCAGGGGCTGCGGGCCAGGCGGAGACGGCGCGCCACCCAGGCGGCTGGCTCATCTTTGGCGGCGATGCGATGAATATGCTCGCTAGACGTACCGGGCACATTCTGGCCTGCTGGGTGGGTGGTATAGAGATAGCGAAACCCGAGTTCACGAGCCACGGCAACGTAATCGTCGTCGAAATAACCCTGCGGCCAGCACAGATGATCGGAAACATCACCCAGTTCGCTCACCAGCGCAGCGCGCGAGTGCAGCAAGTCTTCACGCAGATGTTCAGACTTTTGCAAAGGATCCTCGCCAAAACGGTGATCCCAGCGCGTATGGGTATGGGTGTGGCTATGAAACTCGAAGGTGCCCGCCTCGCGCATGATGTGCACCTCGCTCCAGCGCAGCATCACTTCATCGGCCTGGCCGGCCTCAATGGCGGCTTCGCAATCGCGATGACTGGGCGTTGGGGGCAACTCGGCGCCCTGCCCCCACACCGGTCGTGCAGCGCCTTGCCCAATCAAGCCGGTAATCAGAAACAGCACCGCATGTTTGCGATAACGCTCCAGAATGGGATGGGCATACACCCAATTATCCAGATAGCCGTCGTCGAAGGTGAGCAGAACGCTGCGCGGCGGCACGGGCTTGCCAGCCAAAAACTCGGCAAACTCCTGGGCCGTGAGCGTATGAAAGCCCGCTTCGCTCAACCAGCGCACCTGCGATTCGAAATTCTCCGGCGTGGTGGTGATCATGTCGTTGTTGGGCGACACGTGGTGATACATCAGCACCGGCACCACTTTGGCAGTGGAAGTCATGCTTTGATCTCTCCCCGTTGTGAACGCTCCGAAGCGGTGCCACCGCTCACCAGCGCCGAAACTGCCAGGAATATGGCGATCCATACCGCATACAAAGAAGCCACCCGCATATTACGAAACATCATTTCGCTCATGCCGAAGACGAGAAAGGCGGCGATGAAGAAGAGTCCGGCGCTTGCCGCCAGCAGGGGCCGAGACAGCACCCTGCCCCGCGCTCTCAATGCTTTGCTCACGCAGCCCACGAGATAGAAAATCGGCGCCAAATAAACCAGGCAGACAAAACCGGCTAGCCCCACCCACCCGGTGGCTGAAGCCATATACAGCATGTCGTTATGCGGCTCGCCAAAGTTGTCGGCCACGTAGCGCGACACGACGCCGAGGTGGTGCTGCTCCATGAGTGCCTGGCGATATTGGTCTCCGGTGCCCACACCCAACCAGGGCTGTTCCGCCACCATATTGCTGGCCGCATGGATGAGTTGCACACGATTGCAGATGGAGTTGTCGATATGGGGCTGATCTTCGCAGATGTGGAATTCTTCGAGCGCAAGAAACACGCGGTCGTGAAAGGCTGCATCAACGAACAGCAGGTAGGCGACCGAGGCAAATGCCGCCAATAAAAGCAACAGCGCCAGCAGCCGCGACTTCAACCACAGCAGGCCCAACAAAAACAACAGGAACACGGGTACGGCCAGCCAGGCGGTTCGAGTTTGCGAGAGATAGGCCGCATATAGGGCGAGCAGCAACAAACCCACCTTCAACAGGGCCACGAGCGACCGCCACCTGGCCCCTGCCCCCGAAACAAAAATGAACAGCACCCCAGCAAAACACACCAACAGACTGGCGAATTCCACGGTATTGAGCCGTGAATACTGCACAGTGTCGGGTCGATCGCCCAACAAAGCCGGGGGGAACACCAGCAGCAGCGACATCACCAGCACGCTGAGCGCCAGGCCCACAAACAAAGCCAGCAAATGCTTGTGCTTGATCTGCCAGAGAGCCAGCAGGATAGGAATCGCCATCACAAACCGAATCGTCTTCTCGAAGTTCGATCCGAAAAGTTCATGATGGTGGAAGTCTGCGGCAAGCGTGGTAGCCAAGAACACCAACGCGGCCACATACAGCCATCGCCATTGCCTGCACCACGCCTGGAAGCCTGGCGAATGGCGATTGAGTACGATCAGCGCCAAAGAGAGCAAATACGAAGTGTAGAAAACGACGCCGCTCGTACTCCCGCGAACCAGAGTGGCCAGCGGAGACACAGCAAGGAGCACAACCAGCGCCCAAAGCACGACGGCATGGCTTCTGGATGGCTCAGGGTGGTGGTTGATCGAGACGCTCATACCCGCTCTTCAGACGATGGGCCGCTGCGGCAGCAGCGACAGATAGACCTTTTCGGTGTTGTTCAAAAAGTCATCGATTCCGAACGACAGCCGGCTTTTCTGACGGGCAGATTCGCCCATCGCCGCCAGCGCATGCTCACCCGCCAAAATGGCGCTCAACAGCTCCCGTAGTTGCTCCACAGATCGGGGTGGAACGATCCATCCATCCACGCCATGGTCCACGTTTTCGGGGAGCCCGGCGTGGTTCGTTACCACCACCGGCTTGCCCATCGCCATCATCTCGCGGCAGGCAAACGAAATAGTTTCGGTTTTCCACGACAGCACAAAGCCGACGTCGATGGCCGCGATCAGATCTCGAACGTCGCGCAACATACCCATATACACGAACTGGTCGTTCAGGCCGTTTTCGGCAATTTTGTCCATAGCTCGGTTCGACGGCGCTTCACCTGCGATCACGATACGGATGCCCCGGCGCACCTCTGGAGGAAGCCCTCCCACCGCATCCACCAGGTCCAGCCAACCTTTGTAGTCGTCGGTGCCGGCATTGCTGCCCAACACCAGTTTGATGTCTGGATCGTCCCCGAAGATATTCACACGCGCCTTGAGACTCGCTTCCGGCGACCAGGGCGAGAAATGATCGGTATCCACGCCATTCGGAATCACGGATATGGGCAAAGACCGATAAGGGGTTTCGTTCAGTTGCTGGACCACGTACTCGCAGACCGCGATCACGTGCTCGGTGCCCAGGGTGGAGCGAAGCTTTGCGCCCACATACTTCATCTTCTTGTCGTTGTGTTTGGTAAGCACCACAGGCGGCCGCCGCAATCCCAGGCAGGCCAGCAGCACCAAGCGGTGATCCGACGAACCATTCACATGGATCACATCGAAGCTTTGCTCGGCAATGAATTGACGCAGGCGTTTAGCCGCCGCAGGAATACTGGGCACGCGATTCGGAAATGTCTGCTCAAACCCCGTCACGCCCGGCCATTGCGAGCAGAGGTCGATCAATGCACTGTCGGGCGGGCTGGCCACAAACACCTCGTGGCGTTGGCTCAAAGCCTCGGCGAGTCGACCGATATACACCACATGACCGCCAATGCCCGGGCCATCGTGGTGGTTGGTATAGAGAATCTTCATGCTAAGCCGCCACGGACCTTGCACCACAGGCCAGATAGAGCTCGAGATAGCGCTTGGTCATGCCTTCGATGCTGCATTCGTTTTCCACCCATTGTCGCGCCTGACGGATCTGCTCCTGCAAGGCGGGCTCGGAATCATTGAGTTGCCCCAGCATGCCGGCCATGGCATTGGCCAGGGCGTCGGCATCGCCGGGCGCAACCAACACACCCCGCCTGTCTGCCAAGACCTCCTTCAAACCACCAGCCGCCGTGGCCACCACCGGCAGCTGGTGCAACATCGCGTCGAGCACACTGCTGCCCAAGCCCTCGCTGCGCGAACTCGCCACGTAACCGTCCCACAAGGCATACCACGGCGCTACGTCGGTTTGAAAACCCAGCAAGCGATAATGCTTCTGCAAGCCTGCAGCCTCGATGGCGGCAGCAACCTCGGCCCGCATCGGGCCATCACCCAAATGGTGCAACACCACCTGCGGTTCACGCTGCACCAGGCGAGCCATCGCAGCCACCAGGGTGAGCGGGTCTTTTTCGGGCGTCAGCGCAGCAACCGTGCCAAGGGCCCGCCATCCGTTAGGCACGTGGGCCTGTCGCAAGGCTGCCACCGACTCGGCAGTAGGGGCCATCTGCCGCACCGCCGAGGGAATGATGGTGACTGGCCCCAAGCCCCAGGCCTGCAAGGGTTCGGCCGCAGCCTGGCTGATGGCTACCAAGGCATCGGCCCGACGATACTTGAGACGCGTGAGCCGGCCGCGCGGCGGCAGCGCAACGCGACGAGTGGCCACCAGGCAGACGGTGGCAAAGGGTCGAGCCAAGGCGCATGCGGTGAGCGCGTGCGCGGTTTGCGCATGCCAGACGGCGAACTGCCGACCCTTCACCAACAACCAACGCCAGGCCTCACCCGTACCAGTCACGGGCGCGACAGGCAAGCCGCTGTTCTCGCACGCTCGGGCCAGAGCGTTGCCCTTGCGCACCATCACCGTGACGTCAGCGCCAGCATCACGCAAGCCCTCTGCCGTCCATAGGGTTTGTCGTTCGCCACCCCGCCACCCGCGCTCGAGGTTCACCAGCAACACCCGCATGGCGTCAGGGTTCTTCATAGGGGGGTCGGGGCGGCAGTTGTTGCTGCATTAGCCACAGCTTGGCGTAGCGCGAGAAGCTACCCATGGCCGCCACCACAGCCAACAGCACACCGTGGCGACCATCCAGAAAGCCACGACGCAAACCGTAGATGCGTATGAAAGTCCATGCGCTACGGCCCAGGATGCCGGGCAAGGAGGTTCGTTTGCCCCGGTCGTACATCGCCTGCGCCGCGTCACTCGAATAGCGATTCATCTT
>JAJUJN010000270.1 GCA_029265335.1 Alcaligenaceae bacterium | reverse complement strand
TCACACCTGCCGAAGTTTCCACCAGCTGGCCGTCTTGAATGTCGAACACGTTGGCCACCGAAATGCCGTAATCGGGCGCAATCAGGCTGTAGCAGGTGTTGGCGAACGAGGCCTCAGGGGCTTCGCGCCCGGCCAGCGACGCCGCGATGGCGGCGGCAGCCACCTTGCCCTGCGTGTTCGCCGCAAAGCCGGATTTGGGCATGGGCGCCGCCACGGAGGCGTCACCGATCACGTGAATGTCCGGCACTCGGGTGGATTCGAAGGTGTTGGGGTTGATCGGCACCCAGCCGCTTTCGTCGGTCACTCCGGCGCGTTCGGCAATGACGCCGGCCTTCTGCGGCGGAATCACGTTGAGCACGTCGGCCTGGATGACCTCACCGAACTCGGTTTCGACCGTGAGATTGTCGGCATCCACGCGCACCACCTTGCCGTCGTTCGACGCCGAGACCCATTCGATGATGTCGGGATAGAAACGCTCCCAGCCGGCCATGAACAGGCCCTGCTTGGAGAAGGCGTCTTTGGCATCGAGGATCAGCAGCTTGGAGTTGGGTTTGTGCGTTTTGAGATAGTGCGCCACCATGCTGGCCCGCTCGTAAGGCCCGGGAGGGCAACGGAACGGGTTGGCGGGGGCCACCATCACGAAGCGACCGCCATCGGGCATGGCCTCGAGCTGCTGCATCAGCAAATGAGATTGCTCGCCGGCTTTCCAGGCGTGAGGTGCTTTGAGCGAGGCTGCTTCGTCGTAACCTTCGAGCGCATCCCAGCGGAAGTCCACGCCGGGCGATAAAACCAGCTTGTCGTAGCGCAGGGTGTCGCCATTGCTCAAGCTCACGGTGTGAGCGGCGCCATCTACCCCCTCGGCCCACTCATGAATCACTTCAACACCCAGGCTGCGCAGTTCGTCGAAGTTATGCACTTGTTGGTCGAAGGTACGCAGCCCGCCAAAATAAAGGTTGGTGAACGGGCAAGTGATGTACTCACGCAAGGGTTCCACCAAGGTGACCGCCAGCGCAGGATTGTGACGTTTGAGGTATTTGGCCGCCGTAGCACCGCCAAAGCCGCCGCCCACAACCACCACATGGCCTTCGCTCCGACCAAAAGAAGGCCGAGCAAGAAGCAGGGAGCCGGCCGCGCCGATGCCGCCCATCGCCACCAATGCCTGGCGTCGTGTCATACCTTGTTTGCGTTGGGTCATCTCAATTCTCCTTGCCTGCCGGTGCCACGGGGGCGTTGGGATCCACGTTGGCGAACCAGGCGGCCAACGCTTTCAACTCGTCTTCGGAATAGCCAGCAGCAATGCGGCCCATGATGGTGGTGCCTGGCGGCAGGTCGCCCGCGTGAAAGGCCAGCAACTGAGCTTCGAGCACGCTTTGCGGACGGCCGGCCAGTGACGGAATGGCGCCAGGCGATCGGCCATCGGTGCCATGGCAATTGAAACAGGTACCCGCCAGAACCGCGGTGTCGAATGTGGATTGCGCGTGACTGGCGCTAGCGCCAAAAGCGGCCACGGCGAGCGCCAGCCCGAGTGGCGCCAACTGCTGCTGAATGGACATGAGAACGCCCCGGTAGTAGAAGCCAATAAAGCAACAAATCGTAATATGGTTGCTACCGGGGACCAACGGCTTATTGGCGATTTACTTATGCCTAGGTGTTATAAGCCGATTCTTAATAATGAAATCAAGTAGTATCTGCACGGCCGCGACGGCGTCGCCACAAACGGCGGATGCCGCGCCAGAGCTTGAGCATGGCCCAAATCACCGGCAAGCCAATCACCAGCCAGGGCGCCAAGAACACCAGTGCCAGAATCACATTGCCCAGCGAACGCATGAACACGCCGGTGCTTTGGTCGAGCGCCATCCACAAGGGGCTCAGCACGCTGTCGACGTAAGGCGAGGGCCGCAGTTGCTGGAATTCCACTAGCACCCGCACGTTATCGGTGCGATCACGCAACACCAACAGGCGCGCCTGCATCGACTCGATACTGCCCTGCACGCGCGCCAGCTCCCGCTCGAGCGAGAGCAAATCTTGAATGCTGCGCTCCGAAAACGTGCGGCCTTGCTCGGCCAGGTCCAACAAACGCTGGCGCAGAATTTCTTGTTGCTGCATCCGCGCTTCGGTATCGAGATAGCGCGCGGTTTGGTCGTCGCGCCGCACCTCAGCGGTCACGAGTTGGGGGGAGTCTTCCAAAGTTTGGATGAGCGTATCGTTGGCCAAGCCGCGTCGCGGCACCTGGATTTCGATCCAGGCACTGGCTACGCCATTCGCCTGTTGATCCGATTGCGAACTCTCGAGCACGCAGCCGGAGTGTTCCTGACATTGCTCCAGCGTGTGGTGGTAGGCGCGCAGCAAGGGTGCTTCGGTATCGAAGCGCAGCACATAATGGCGCCGCTCCTCGATTCTCTCCATCGATGTGGCGCTGCTCGAGGTGTCGGCCACAGCCTGGCCCTTGCCTTGCAGCGCGTCCGTGGCCGCCAGCTGGCTCGGTTCAGCCAGGGGAACAGGCGCAGGCGCATCAAGAAAGGTACGGGCATCTGGCGGCGCCACCACCGGATAATCGCTGGGTTCATCAATGCAGGCCGCAAGAGGCAGAGCCAAAGCGAGGGTGATGAAACTCCGGCCGGAACGAGAAACAAGACGACGAAGCAGCGATGGCATGACAGTGAACGACACGGATGGAATGGTTTCTTCAAGCGGTGCGGCGCTGAGTGCAGCCCGCTCATGCGTTTGTACCATTTACCTGGTCACACGGTGGCCCAGGCGAGTCGACAGCACTTCAGCTTGCTCAACGAGATAACGGCCGATAACCTCCACGCGTTCCGGAGGCAACCGTACGGCTGGCCCAAACACGCCAAGTGAACCAGCCACAACACCATCTTGCCCAAAAAAAGGTGCAGCGATTGCTATCGCCCCATCGATAAGTTCATGATTACTGACGCCGAAGCCACGTTCGCGCGTCATCGTCATCGCTTGTTCGAAATCCTCTTCTGATAGGACGGCTTGAGTACCGTAGCGTTTTATCGCCTCTTCAGCGGAAAGCTGCCAAGCGAGTATGGCGCGTCCACTGGCCCCACGGGCAATATGCTCGGTATAGCCGACTCCCCGCTTGAACTTGAGAGGCTGCGGGCTGGGTAGCTCCGCTACACAAAGGCGGCGTTCGCCTTCGGGTACGAATAGCGCCACCGTTTCACCGGTGTGGCTCCACACTGCTTCCAAAATGGGCTGTGCGATAGCGAGGAGGTCGAGCCCTGCGAGCCAAGCGTGTGCCAGGTGGGCTACTGACGGCCCCAGACGGTAGCGTTGGGGATCGCCGTCGGCGAGAACGAACCCCCATTCTTCCAGGGTATAAAGCAACCGATATAGTGTGGCTCTGTTGAGATCCACCCTTTTCAACAATTGCGCAACGGTGAGTTCGCGGTCGGCCGGCGTAAAAGCGAGGAGTATATCGAGCGCGCGTCCAACCGCGCGCACGCTCTCTCCAGATTTGTCGGTCGATTTCACCCTTGCTACCTCTGAATCTCGAAGGGCTTATTCTACTTGTCTATTTGTAGCCACCGCCCTGTGTCGGTGGCTACATGGCTGACAACCCACCGTCGACCATCAGAGTGGAACCGGTGATGTAACTGGCTTCGTCACTTGCCAGCCATAGGATCGGCCAGGCAATTTCCTCAGGTTCAGCCCATCGTTTCAACAAGGATGTTGATTGGCGCTCGGATC
>JAJUJN010000346.1 GCA_029265335.1 Alcaligenaceae bacterium | reverse complement strand
ATGCCGCGCGCCACATGAAAAGCCCCGAAGATGAGTAAGCCCAAGGCCGCCCAGGCGAGCTGGAGCAGCCACGAGGATGAGGCAGCGACCATACCGTTGCCGAGCGCTCCTGCGAGAAAAGCGGCCAGCAGCGCCAACAGCAGAATATTGGAAATGTGACGGCGATGGAGATCATCGGCGGCGATCTTGAGGAAGATCGCCGCCGAGATTAAGAGTAGAACACTAGCTGGCACTACGAGGGGGAAGGCCTTTGGGGTATTCGTTGCCCGGTGATGGCTTTAGCTTCCGCCGCCGCCTCCGCCGTCGCCAGTCATGGAACCGGGAAGCTCATCTTGCACGGCATCCGCAGCACCCGAAAACCAGTTGCCGATCTGATCACCAAAAGTCCCTAGGGCAATTGCAATTGCCACCAGGATAATCGCCGCCAACACTGCGTACTCGATCGCGCTGATACCGCGCTGGTCGCCGAAAAAACGTCTGAACATCAAATACATTTGCACCATGAAGAATCTCCTGAGTTTATGGGGTAACACCTTCAAATGAGCCAGAATTTGTGCTTGTAATTACCAGGAGCCAAGAAGGTATTTACTCAGTCTAAACAAACACACCAGTTTTGTCTTGATATTCAGCAAAGGTTGCCGCTTTAGCGTCTTGTTTCCATCTTCAGCACAGATCATGTCGCGCTTTTGCGACGCTTGCGAAGTCCGTTGGCATGTCGTGTGTGATGCACGATTGCGGCCATGCTGGCCGCCGAAGCCCTCGAGCGGCGAGCTTCCGCATAGTCACCCTGCGGTGTGCGCTGTTGCCTTTGAGATCGTAGTACGTAGTCGAAGGGCCACCAGCGCCGGGCTTCCCGGCGTGAGGTGAATACATAAAGAGGCGGGTGAGACGGTCGCTCAAGTTCGAATGCAACCGCCCTCGCACGCCCAACTTTTGGAGACAACCATGACGATCCATCAACCCTCTTAGCGTGCCGTTGCCGTGGCCGACCGGCTTGAGCTTTGCCGTTTTGCAGCCGGCGTGGGCCGAGCAAACCCACACCATCGTGGTGGGCTTTGCGGCAGGCGGCTCTGTCGACGGTAGCGCGCGCATACTCGCCGATCAAATGCAGAAGATCACCGGCGACACCTATATTGTGGAGAACCGCACCGGGGCGGCTGGGCGCATCGCCGTGCAGCATACCCAGCGCGCCAAGCCCGACGGCACCACCCTGATGCTGGTGCCCCACGGGCCAATGACACTCTTTCCGCATCTGTTTACCGAGCTGGGCTTCGACCCCGCGGAGGATTTCACTCCGATCGGCCGAGTGGTCACTTATAACTATGTGTTGGCTGCCGGCAACGACGTCCCGGTGACCTCGGGTGAGGAACTGCGAGAGTGGGCAGAAAAGCACCCTGACCAGGCCAGTTTTGGTTCGCCCGGCACGGGCACCATCCCGCACTTCATCGGCGAAACCATAGGCAATCGCCTGGGCGTGGATCTCACCAATGTGCCTTACAAGGGTTCGGCGCTCACCGTGAATGACATCGTGTCTGGCGTCATTCCCCTGGGCACGATGCCGGCCACCGAAGCCCTTCCCATGGCCGAGGCAGGCCGCCTCAAGATCGTTGCCTTGAGTGGCTCCGAGCGTTCGGCGTTGACTCCCGATATTCCCACCATGGAAGAAGTGGGCATCGATTTTGCGCTCGACGGCTGGTTTGCGGTTTACGGCCCGGCCGGCATGGACGACGCCGTGGTGGCGGAGCTCAATGCTGCCATGCGAGAAGCTCTTGAAAACCCCGATGTCATCGAACGCCTGGCCACCATGGGCTTGCAGGCGGCGCCCACCACGCCAGAAGAGTTGGCCAGGATTCAAGCCGACGAACGGGAGGTGTGGCGCGAGGTGGTTGCCGAAACCAACTTCAAGCCGATTGACTGATCACCGTATTGGCCAGGGTCAGCTGTTGCTTGCGCGGCCCCCGTATTTCAAAGCAAAGCGCCTTGAAGAGCTCCAGTGAGTTCATCAGCACCGAGGTTTTGTGCACGATGCCCACATCCACCATGAGTGGGTGGTCTTTCAGGCGCAGCGCATGCAGCTTGGCCTGACTGAACTCATCGGTCACGGCATAAGCGGCCATCAACGCGCTGGCGTTGGTGATTGACACCATGCGCTTCAGAAACTGGGCATCGTTCGATTCGGTGACGATCTCGGGGTAGCCGGCGCCGTCGTCAAACACCGAGTCGGTGATTTGACGGGTGCCGCTGCCCACTTGAAACAACGCAATCGGGTACTGCAGCAGTTCTTTCATGCTCACATCGTTCTGCGCTGCGAGCGGGTGTCCTTTGCGCACCACGAATACGTGTTCAGTTTCGCAGATCACCACGGCGGTGAGCTGTGGGTGGGGTTCAAACAAGGGGCCGAAGGCGATGTCCGCATGACCGGTGAGTACTCGTTTCACGGCCTGGTCGGCAGTCTCGGTGGCGGTGAAGGTGAGCTCAATGCCGGGGTAGCGATCCATGAAGGTCTCGCAATAGTCGCCCAGCACATAGGTGAGCGACATGGCTGTGGCGGCCACTCTCAGCGAACCGGTGACCGGGCCCTTCTTGCTGCGGTCAAAACGCGCTTCCAGACGCATCAGTTCTTCGAAGATGCGCTGCGCCGAACGCAGTACCTCCTCGCCGGCCGACGTGGGCAGCACTCTGGGCCGAGCGCGAATCAGCAGAGTTTCGTCGAGCTCTTCTTCGAGTCGGCGAATACTGTGACTGAGCGCCGATTGGGTCACGCCCAACTGGAGGGCCGCTTCGCCAAAGCTGCCGGTGTCGGCGATGGCCTGGAGGGCGCGAAGTTGTCTGATTTCCATCGTGGCTGCCAGCCTTCATGAATTAATTTCATCGACCTGACAAATATATCGCATTGACCCTCCTGCCTGTGCGGGCATATCTTGCGCCGTTGCCCGCCATCTGGCGGACGTCTCGCGGCTCCCCCCCATGCAACTCGCGAT
>JAJUJN010000181.1 GCA_029265335.1 Alcaligenaceae bacterium | reverse complement strand
TCGGCCACGATGAAGGCCGAGCCTATGCCGTAGGTGGGGTTGGAAAACAGCACCTGTTCGCAACGTGCAGGGGTGATGTACATGCCGGCGGCAATCACATCGAAGCGTTCGGCCTGCAAGCCCGGAATGAGCGAGCCGAATTCGGTGAGCACCCCTTCGATGTTGTCGATGCCCAATTCCTCGGTAATATGGCGCAGAACCGCCGGTGCTTCTCCCGTCAGCTGGCCCGAGTCACTGTCCATATACGCAAATGGGGCTTCGTTGGCGTAACCCACGCGCAAGGTGCCACTTTGTTGCGCCTTGGCCAAAGTGCCGCTGGCGGCCTCGGTAGCGTTGCCCGCCTCGCCGGACGCACTGGTTGCACTCTGATTGTTGTTGTCGCACGCAGCGAGCAGGCCAATGCTGGTGCCGAGCACGGCGATGCTGAGAGTTTGCCGCAGGCTGGGGAGTGTCATGGGGTCTTCCTCCGTAAGCGATACCGGCAGGGGCCAGGCCCCGGCCAATCAATGATCTGGAGTCGGTTCATTACACGACGAATCAGGGGATGATAACTGACAGTCGATTTAACCCCCGCCCATCAACCCCGCTTACCATCAGACATGCCACAATAGAGCCATGCTGAAAGTTGTGCTCATTACCGGTATTTCCGGCTCCGGCAAATCCGTTGCGCTGCGTACGCTCGAAGACGCAGGTTACTTCTGTGTCGACAATCTGCCGGTGCGGTTCTTGCGCGACTTCATCGATACTGCCTGCGTCGATGGCCTGAGGCAGGTAGCCATCGCCATCGACGCGCGCAGCCCCGACGATCTCGCCGAACTGCCCGCCGTGCTGCGTTCACTCCATGGCGATTCTGCCCTCGACCTGCGCGGCCTGTTTCTCGACGCCAATCTCGCCACGCTCACCCAGCGCTATTCGGAGTCGCGGCGGCGACATCCCCTCAACGACCGCTTGATGAAGCAGCTCGGCCGCCAACCTTCATTGCAGGAATGCATTCTTGAAGAACAAGAGCTGCTCGGGCCCCTGCGCGAGCTCAACGCCGTGATCGATACCTCGAATCTGGAGCCACGGCAGCTACGGGCCTGGGTTCACGACCTCGTGGATGTCGAGCCGGCCCGCCTGGTGCTCACTTTCAGCTCGTTCGCCTTCAAGCGGGGAGCGCCGCTCACTGCCGACCTGGTGTTCGATGCCCGCTGCCTTCCCAACCCCCATTATGTGCCCGAGCTGCAAGCTCTCACCGGGCGCGACGCACCGGTAGCGGCCTGGCTGGAGCAACAGCCCTTGGTAGGAAAAATGCTCGACGACATCACAAATTTCTTGCGCACGTGGCTGCCGCATTACGCGACAGACACGCGAGCTTATGTGAATATTGCCGTGGGCTGTACGGGTGGCAAGCATCGGTCGGTGTATCTGGTGGAAAAACTCGCCGAACGCTTTCCCAACGACGGGGCGGTGCTGGTGCGCCATCGCGCGCGGCCCGATTTCCTCCCTTCCGACGAACGTCTCTGAGGTTTCCGGAGTTTCGCGTTGCGCATTCCACAAACCACTTTCTTTCGTGCCGGTCGATACGCGGCAGTGGCCTTGTTGATTGCTTTTTTGGCGGCTTGTGGTTCGTCGCGTGGGCCCAGCGGCACAGGCCCCGGCGGCTACCCGATTGGCGGCGGCAATTATCGAGCCGATGGGCCGCACGCCAACCCACCACCCAACCTGCATCGGGTGCCAGACGCCCAGCCCCGCATCGAACCGCTGGCCAGCGGCCCCAACCGACCGTACACGATTGCGGGCAAACGCTACGTTCCCGACACCAGTTGGCGGCCGTATCGGGTTCGCGGTCGCGCCTCTTGGTATGGCCGGCAGTTTCACGGCCGCCCCACCTCCAGCGGCGAACCCTACGACATGTACGCCATGACAGCGGCGCACCCCACCCTGCCGATTCCCAGCTACGCCCGGGTGACCAACACCAGCAATGGGCGCAGTGTGGTGGTTCGCATCAACGACCGCGGCCCGTTCGTGGCGAGTCGGGTTATCGATCTTTCCTACGTTGCGGCCTATCGCCTGGGCACCCTGAGCAGCGGCACGGGCGACGTATTGGTGGAGTTGATTACGCCCGATCAAATTCGCTCGGGTCACAACACCATGCTGGCAAGCGCCACGAACCATCCAGCTCCAGCCACTCGAACTCTGCAAGCCCCCCGAGAGCTGCCGGCTCCGCCCTCTCGCATGCGCTCACACCTCGACGCTGCGCCACCAGCCACTATCAATACCGTCGCCACCGAAACACCCAGGGCCACAACTGCTACAGCCCTGCCTGCCACTCCGGCAAGCTACGCTGCGCCTGACCAACGAGCGGTTGCAGTGGCTCCCGCAACACAAGGATACTTTCTTCAGGTTGGAGCCTTCGGCGAAGCAGAAAACGCGCGTGCGCTGGCCCGCAAGCTGTCAGCGCAGATGGCGCGGTCACACCCTACGGCCGTGCAGCAGCACGACGATCGACTCTATCGCGTACGTTTGGGGCCGTTTCACGACCGGCAGCAGGCCATGACCGAAGTCGAGGCCATTTATCAGCAGACCGGCATCATGCCGCACGTCGTGAGCGATTGAGGCCTGGGTACTCTACCCGGCCAATGAGAGCATGGGATTAATGAAGATGTGATGGTCGTAGAGGTCGTGAGCGACACCCGGCCCATGCCCGCGTGGTTCAATTGCCTGCGGCACGCTCGCGCGTTGGCGAAGGGTGTTCTTTGCCGGCCGCGAGCCAGGGCGCATCCACCTTGCCGGGTTTGGGGGGTACCGGCTTGACAGGCCGATGGGCGGACGCGGTACGAACCGAGGCGACGGCTGGCGCCGTTCTCGTTGGCAAGGGCTCGGGTACTCGAACCAGCGTCGACTTCCGGCGCAACCATTGCAAGAGCAAGCTGGTTTGAACTTGATGCACCAAAGGTCCGTAGCGGTGGCTGAGGCGTTGGTACCATGCCTCGAATGCGGGCACCCATTCACGCATCGACGACTCGCGGGCCTGCAGCTCCTCCCACACCCACTCCCGGATCCGCAGATCGTCGCGCAAGCGTCGGGGCGCGGTGGTGGCATCGGCGCGGCTGCGACGCACGCCATTATGCTGTCGGTAAACCACCCGAGCCGCCGGCGCGGCCACTGCCTGAATGCCGGCCAAAGCAGCCCGCAGCATCAGTTCGTCGTCTTCCTGGGTACTCAATTCCGCATTCCAGCCGCCAAGGCGATCGAGCGCCTCACGGGTGAACATGATGCCGTGGATCGGCACGAACCATTGCCCGGCAATCATCTGCTCCAACCACACTTGTTGCGAGGGCATGGCGGGAATCCAGACCAGATCCGGCGAGTCCAGCTCAGCGGGGTCGAAGTTGGCGCCAACGCTGGCGTAGCTGCCCAGGCTGATGCCGGCCTCCGGGTTCTCTTCCAGCGCGGCAGCAAGATGACGAATGGCATCGCGCGCCATGAGATCGTCGTCGTCCATGAAAAGCACTCGCTCACCCTGAGCCAGCGCCGCCCCCCGATTGCGTGCCCTCGCCGGCCCGCGATTGCGCTGGGTGGCGTGGCGCAGCACGAGGCCTGTGTTGTTCTTCCATTCTTTGTACAGCCGCTTCAACAGCGACCGTGTGTCGTCGCGTGAGCCATCGTCGACCACCACGACCTCAAGCGGTCGATAATCCTGCTGGGCGAGCGATGCCAGCGCACCTTCCAGCAAATTGGCCCGATTGCAGGTTGCGATTACTACAGAAACCAAAGGCTTCGTCATTCAATTCCTCCCCAAAGTGACAGCTTGCGTAATCATTAAATGGGGACGCATCGCCAATTTTCAAGAGGAGGACGAAACCGCTGTGCGGCAGACTGAACTTTTAAGTTTCTGTGGCTCGCAAAGTGCGCATGGGGGGCGTGCGCAATACGCCGTGGAGGCCTGCCTGGCCACCCAGAAGCGCGGCCACTGCTCCCGCTCCCGTGCCGGTCAACCACACCCAGGGCCGGGGCGTGAAATGGAATTCGAAAACATACTCGGCCAGGCCCCACGCCAAGCCCGCGGCCGCGCTGGCGGCCAACAGCCCTGAGAGTGCGCCCAGCAGCCCCAGCTCCAGCCACTGCGTGTACGCCAATTGCCGACGCGTCGCGCCCAAGGCCCGCAACAGACCGGCCTCGCGAACTCGTTCATCGCGTGTGGTGGCCAAAGCAGCGTAGAGCACCAGAATGCCCGCGAGCAGCGTGAAGAAGAACAACCCCTGCACCGCCACAATGACCTGATCGAGAATGCTCTGCACCTGCGCGATGATGGCGCTGATGTCGAACAACGACAGGTTGGGATATTGCCGGATCAGCTCGGGCAGCGGGTCGGCGCCGTGGGGCGGCACATGAAACGACGACAACCAAGTGGCTGGGGCGTCCGCCAGGGCCGCAGGCGACATCATCACAAAGAAATTCACCGCCATGGAATCCCATTGCGGCGCCCGCAAGTGCGCCAGCTCGACGTCGAACTGGCGGCCGGCAACATCCCAGGTGAGGGTGTCGCCCAACTCAAGATTCAAGCGTTCAGCCAACTCATGATCGAGCGACACCGCCATGTCGTTGGGGTGAAACCATTCGCCCGCGACTTCTCGATTGTGATCCGGCAAGGTGGGGCTATACGACACGTTGGCCTCGCGATCAACGAAGCGCTGCGCCTGCCGATGCTCGAATTGCCCGTCTTTTACCTCGTTGCCGTTGATCGCCACCAGACGCGCGCGCACCATGGGGTAGAGCGTGGCCTCCAGCCCTGCCTCGGCAAGAAAGCGTTCCACCGGCTCCACCTGATCAGCCTGGATGTTGATGAGGAAGCGATTGGGCGCATCGGCGGGCGCCGCCAGACGCCAGCTGTCGATCAGGTCAGTGCGGGTGATGGCCAACAGCAGCAAGGCCATCAGGCCGATTGACAAGGCGCAGATCTGGGTGATCGTGCCGCCGCGCCTTCGCACCAGGCCCACGATGGCAAAACGCCAGGTAAGGGAACCTCCATGCCAGTGACGCAATGGCGTGAGCAGCAACAGAATCACACCCGCCAAAGCCGCAAAAACGGCGAAGGCCAATAGGAAGCCTGCAGCAGTGAGCCCACCCAACCACACGCTATCGGCTACCCAGATGAGCAGCGCCACAAAACCCAG
>JAJUJN010000487.1 GCA_029265335.1 Alcaligenaceae bacterium | reverse complement strand
GCCGGCTGATCGCCAATCGCGTGGAGCCGGGCAAACGCCCGCGCAGCTCGATGGCGCCCACCATTGTTTTCGATCGGCATCTCGACGGCAGCCGCGCTCAACCGGTCGTGGTCACCGGCTCACCGGGTGGCGCTGCCATCATTCCGTATGTGAGCAATCATCTGGTGGCCTTGCTCGACTGGGGCCTGAGCCCAGCCGAAGCCATGGCCTTGCCACACTTCAACGCCTTCAACACGCCGGCCACCGTGCTCGAGGCCGACCATCCTTTGCTGCCTGAAGGCTGGCCCGAAGACCTCGTGGGCTACCTCGAGCGCCGTGGTCATGAGGTGAGTCTGCGGCCAAGAACCAGTGGCCTGGCCACCATATTGATGTTGCCTCCCGAACTGGTACGACCACTCACGGCGGCGGCTGACCCCCGCCGTGAAGGTGTGGCGAGAGGCGGTTAACCCGCCCGCGATCAGAGCATTTCGATCGCCATCGCCACGGCCTCGCCGCCGCCAATGCACAACGTGGCCACGCCCTTCTTCTCTTTACGTTGACGCAGGGCGCCAATCAGGGTTACGAGCAGGCGGGCGCCCGAGGCGCCGATGGGGTGGCCCAGCGCGGTGGCTCCGCCGTGCACGTTCACATTGTCGTGGCTCAGTCCGTGTTCGCGCATTGCGGCCATGGTGACCACGGCAAAGGCTTCGTTGATTTCGTAGAGGTCCACGTCGTCGGCCTTCCAGCCGGTTTTTTCGAACAGGTTGCGCATGGCGCCTACCGGTGCCGTGGTGAACCACTCGGGCTCCTGCGAGTGCTGGGCATGGGCCACCACGCGCGCCAGGGGCTGCACGCCGAGTTTTTCGGCGGTGGAAGCCCGCATCATGACCAGAGCTGCGGCGCCATCGGAGATCGAGGAGGCGTTGGCCGCAGTGACGGTGCCGCCTTCTTTACGAAACGCAGGCCGCAGCGTGGGGATACGTTCGGGCTGTACTTTGTAGGGAGCTTCGTCTTTGTCGACTACAGTGTCGCCCTTGCGGCCGGGAACTGACACGATGGTGGTTTCCCACTCGAAGCTGCCATCTTCGTTGGCGGCCTTGGCACGACGCAGCGATTCAAAGGCGTATTCATCTTGGGCTTCGCGGCTGAAGTTGTATTTGTCGGCACAAGCTTCGGCGAACACACCCATGGCCTTGCCACGGTCGTAGGCGTCTTCCAGGCCGTCGAGAGCCATGTGGTCGTACACAGTGCTGTGGCCATAGCGATAGCCCTGACGTCCGCGCAGCAGCAGATAGGGAGCATTGCTCATGCTCTCCATGCCGCCCGCCACCAGCACATTGCTGGAGCCGGCCAGCAGCATGTCGTGACCAAACATGGCGGCCTTCATGCCCGAGCCGCACACCTTGTGAATGGTGGTGGCCGACACGCTGCGCGGCAGGCCTGCGCCAAGCGTAGCCTGGCGCGCCGGCGCCTGACCCTGGCCGGCCTGGAGGACGTTGCCCATGAGCACTTCGTTGACTTGATCGGGTTGCAGGCCCGCCCGCTCCACAGCGGCTCGAATGGCTGCAGCGCCGAGCTCATAGGCCGGCAGGCTGGATAGAACCCCCATCATGCTGCCCATGGGGGTGCGGGCGGCGGAAACGATAACGATAGGATCGGACATGATTGCACTCCTTACGAGGTGAACAGTGGCTTGCCGCTTGCGTCGGCAGCGTCAGCGCCGCGGAGGGTGGCGAAGCGAAGG
>JAJUJN010000116.1 GCA_029265335.1 Alcaligenaceae bacterium | reverse complement strand
GCCTGGGTGTACTCGAAGTCGGAGAAGCTCTTTTGCATGATCGATCGGCACAGAATCAAAATATGCCTACATTATCTCAAACTTTCGGCCTTCCTTGCCGAATAAATCAGTGCTTCCCTAGAAGCTCTCGGGCCAGTTGGTGAGTATGGTTCGCTGCTCGAGATCGACATCGAGCACATGCGCGGCCACGAACGGAACCAGATGCTCTCGACCGGTGAGCCTCACAGAGGCTCCGGGGGCGAGTGATGTGGCATTGGACTCCGGCGCCACGTGCAATACCGCGTGGGCGCCGTTGTCGGACACGTGCACCACGCGACCCAGCTCCACCGCCTGCCCCGCGTCATCTTCACCCAGCACGCGGCAGCGCAGAAGATCCACCCAATAGTATTCATCGGAATCTGGCGCGGGAAACTCCGTACGCGCCAGCAACACCCTGGCGCCTTTGAAGGCCGCCGCCTCTTCGCGCTGTTGGAGGTGTTCGATCTGGGCCACCAGCCCGCTGCCGTGCACACGGGCCTGCACCACTCGCCACACTTGCAGCGGTGCTTCGGGATTCGGCCGCACCCACCAGCGAGGGCTCTCCAGCAGCAGCTGCGACTCGGCGTTGAAAGGCTCTACCTTGACCCAGCCGCGCACCCCGTAGCTGCCCGTGATACGACCTTGTTCAACAAGGTTGTTGGCAGCCTCCTGCTCGGACGACAGGGCGGGGTTGGAGGAAGGGATTCTTGACATACGCGAGCCAGGCTCACCCATCCGCGGCCAGTGAATATTTGGCGGATGCCGGCAATCAAGCCGAAGCGGCAGCTTTCTGCTGTTTGGTGTACTGCTTGATGAGGCGAGCCACGGTAGGCGACACCTGAGCACCGTTGCTGGTCCAGTGCTCCAAGCGATCGAGAGCGAGGCGCAAGCCTTCTTCGTTCTCATTGGCCAGCGGATTGTAGAAACCTACGCGCTCGATGAACCGACCATCACGACGGTTGCGCGAATCTGCAGCCACGACGTTGTAGAAAGGGCGCTTTTTGGAGCCGCCACGAGCCAAACGAATCACCACCATAGGTAATCCCCTAAAATTCGAAGTTGATTGCAAAATTGCAGAAGATAAGCACAACCCTACGAAAAGAAGCCACCCCGACGCACTCTTTTGTAGTGTGCCGCAATGCCCGCGCTTCGTGCGGTTTGTATGGCATATTTGCTTGACTATCGCCTGATATGCTGCACTGCTCTCCCTGAACGCTGTCTCTAGGCCGTGCCCAGGACTGTTCCTAGAGCACCCCCACTTGGAGAAACGCCACGGTTGCCACGCAATCAGGCTATACCATCACAAATAAAGCCGTAAATTATAGCGTGCACAACTACCAGAGGGCAAGCTGTTACCATTCTTGAACGCTGCTGCGTGCCCAAGCTTCAGACCTGTGCCTTTCATCCTTAACGGCCCATCGCTTTTCATGTCCAGTCAACCCACTTCCGCCTCTGCCGCCAACCCGGCCATCGTGCCCTCTCGTGGCTTTCGTCACAAAACCATAGCCGCCTTGCTGGCTTTCACTCTGGGTTGGGCCGGCGCCCATTGGTGGTATATCGGCCGTCGTATGCCCTGGCTGCCCTTGTTGGCAACCGTAGTGATTCTTGGCGTGGCTTTATGGCGTGACGTGCCCCTGGTGAGCCAGATCTGGTATTACCTGATTCTGATTCCACTGGCTGCGGGGTTTATAGAAGCCATTGTGTTCTGCCTGATGGACGATCGCCGGTTCGATGCACGCTACAACCCTGGCCAGGATCGGCAGTCGGCCAACGGCTGGGGAGCCGTGATTCTGTGCATTGTTTTTGTTTGGATAGGCACGGGCGTGGTGATGGGACACGTGGTGGTGATGTCGTTGGCCATGGTGGATGGCAGCCTGCGTTTTTAGCTGTTTTGGCTGCTGGCGATTACCCACCACCACGCCCTGCCCTGGCTCGAAAGCACCACGCCCAACCTACCTTCAAGCGAGGCCGGCCAGCTGCCCTAGCCACAGCAGGCCGGGAATCATGGCCGCCCACAGCAACACGCAGATGACTTCGCCTACCAGCTCGGTGGCAGGCACTTTCACCCGCTCGGCGAGCTGGGCGCGCCTCCCTGCCCTGGCGTGAGACTTGGCCGCCAGGCCACGCGAGGCTACCGGGTGCCCCACTTGGGGGCCGTTCGAAGGTAGCAGAGCCACCGAGCCTGTGGAACGCGCAGGCAGGCCTGACTTTTTGCCTGCCCTGCGACCAGGAACGTTACCCGCAACGGACCACTCCCAGGTGAGCGGAGCCTTGGCGTGCCGAACCGGCACGGAAGAAGCGGAAGCCAATGTTGAATGGGATAGCAGCGGCATGGGGTTCTCCGGGGCCGCCCGATGCGACATGCATCGAGTCACGAAGAAACTGTACTTCCATACAGCACTGTATGCAAGTACAGTGTTGTGTGAGCGCTGCACGCTGATTTGTTCGCTCTTCGAACATTTCTGGCAAATCGTTGACCCGGCCGACTGACGCTGACTAATGTGTGGTGTCCGAATTTCGCCATTTCCATTCGTCAATCCCTAGCTCGAGCTGCCAGAATGTCCCAATCCGTTCCCGCCACTGCGGCACGTCATCTGGTCGAAACCGCCCAACGTCTGGGCATCGACTGTCTGTTCACCAACCTCGGTAGCGATCACCCGGCCTTCATCGAAGCCTTTGCCAGCCTGCAGGCCGAAGGCAAACCCATGCCCCGGATCGTTGTCTGTCCTCACGAAATGACTGCCCTCAGTGCCGCCCATGGCTACACCATGCACACGGGCCGCGCCCAAATGGTGCTGGTGCACGTCGATGTCGGCACGCAAAACCTGGGCGGCAGCGTGCATAACGCGGCCCGCGGTCGCATTCCTGTGATCTTGGTGGCCGGTCTTTCGCCAGTCACCCTCGACGGCGCTCGCGCCGGTGCCCGTACCGAAACCATTCACTACACGCAAGACGCCCCCAGGCAACACGAAATCGTCGGCCAGTACGTGAAATGGTCCTACGAACTGCGGGCGGGAGAAATGGTAGAGGCCCTGCTCATGCGGGCTCTGCAGATTGCCGGCTCGGGTTCGCCCGGCCCGGTCTATCTCACCGGCGCCCGTGAGTTTTGGGAAGAACCGGGGCCAAAGAAGCCCGAAGAAGCCCGCCTGTGGCCAGTGACTGCCCCCACCGGCCTGCAGCCCTCGCAAGTAGAGCAAATTCATCAGGCTCTCCTGAGCGCCGAACGACCCCTGGTCATCACCACCTACCTGGGCCGCAACCACGATGCCGTGGCAAGTTTGCTGCAGCTCGTAGAGAGTCACGGTTTTGGGGTGATCGAAATCAGCCCGCAATATCTCAACTTCCCTGGTGACCATCCGCAGCATCTGGGCTATCGGCGCAATGTGCTCATCGACCAGGCCGACCTCATTTTGCTGCTCGATATCGACGTGCCCTGGATCGAATCACGCATCCAGCCCGCCCCCGATGCCCGCTTCTTCCACATCGACATCGACCCCATCAAGCCGCAGTTCGGCTATTGGCACTTTCCGGCAGAACTCAGCGTGCAGGCGGACACCGCCGTGGCTCTGGCTCAGCTCGCCGCGCAGCCTGCCACCGACGCCGATCGGCGCCAGAAACGCCTCAGCTGGGTGGCCGAGGCCAAAAACCAGATGGTGTCAGCCCCACCACCCGGATCCGCGCCGCAGCCCGGCTACCTCACCGCGGGCGATATTGGTCAGGCGGTGCGCCGCATCCTCACCGATCGCAGCGTGGTGCTCAATGAGGCTCCCACCACCAACGAAGCGCTGCTCACCAGCATGCGTCTGTCGCGCCCCGGCAGCCTCTTCGCCAACGGTGGCAGCGGCCTGGGCTGGAGCCCCGGGGCGGCGGTGGGCGTGAAACTGGCCGACCCCGAAGCCGAGGTGATCTGCCTGGTAGGCGATGGCAGCTACCTGTTCGGCGTGCCCGGCAGCACCTGGTGGGTGGCGCGACAATACGGCGCGCCCATTCTTACCGTGATCGTGAATAACGGCGGTTGGAACGCGCCCAAGGTTTCCACGCTGCTGGTGCACCCAGAGGGTACCGCCCGCCAGCACGACACCTACTGGATCACCACCAGCGACAACGCCCGCCTGGCCGAATTGGCCGCAGCGGCAGGCGACGCCGCCACCTGGCAGGTGCGCACGGAAGCCGAATTGAACGAAGCCATGGCAGCGGCCATCGCCACCGTACGCTCAGGCAGAAGTGCGGTGATCGATGCCATCACTACCCCCATCTCGGCACAACGTCTGGGTTGAGTTTTTTGCGCTGGCGGATGCCTCATGATGCAGGAATCAGAAGAGAGGCTCCGCCAGACAGTTCAGCGCCATTCATCCCACCAAAAACGAGGAGACACTTCATGCAGCGACGCAAGGTTCTGAATCGATTGCTGGCAATCACTTTTGGCGCCCTCTTGGCCACGGGCGCCCAGGCCGCGGTGGCCGATTCGGCCGCCGACTATCCCTCCAAACCGGTCCGTGTGATCATCCCCTATCCGGCCGGCGGCTCGGCCGACACCATGGCGCGACTCATCGCCAGTAAGCTGAGCCAGAAATGGGACGCCGCCATCACGGTCGAGAACCGACCTGGCGGCGGTGGCAACATCGGCGCTGAAGCGGTGGCCAGCGCAAAACCCGACGGCTACACCTTGCTGTTCAGCCCGCCAGCGCCCTTTGTGATCAACCAGAGCCTCTACAGCAACAAGCTGTCGTACGACCCAACAGCCTTCGAGCCAATCACCCTCATCACCATGATCCCCAACTCGATCACGGTCCGGCCCGACCTCCCCATTCACAATGTGAATGAACTGATCGCCTATGCTCGTGAACACCCGGGTGAGCTTACCCACGGCTCCCAGGGTAATGGCTCCACCTCTCACCTCACGGGTGAAATGTTCGTGGACATGACCGACACCGAAATTCTCCACGTGCCCTACAAGGGCGAAGGCCCTGCCCTGATCGACCTCATCGGCGGCCGCGTGGATTTGTTTTTTGGCAACGTCTCGGCAGTGCTGGGCTTTGCCGAAGACGACAAGGTTCGCATCATCGGAGTGGCCAGCGCCGAGCGAGCACCGAGCGCACCCCATATTCCCACCGTGGCCGAACAAAGTGACCTTACCGACTTTCTCTCCAGCGCCTGGTTTGCTCTGGCGGCGCCGGCCGGCACCCCTGCCGACATCCGCGAAAAAATCCAGCTTGCCACAGCCGAGGTGCTCACACTGCCCGAAGTAGAAGCCGCGCTGCATGATCTGGGCGGCGTGATTGTAGGCAGCACTCCCGAGGAACTCGGCCAATTCATGGCGGACGAACGGGCCCGCTGGAGTCGGGTCATCGAGAGCGCCGGCGCTCAAATCGACTGATCAGCAGGGCCGCTTAAGGGCACTACCGCTTCGCCGCCGTCCACGATGGCGGCGCGAAGCGCGCTCGTGCGCGGCAGCAGATGCAGGGCGTGAAAGCGCGCTATCCGCCATTTCTCGGCATGAAACGCCGAGCTCTCGCGCTGCCCGTGGCTGACCTTCGCTGCCCGCGCCATCTGCCAACCCGAATGCACCAACCCGGCCAGCATCAGATAAGGCACGCTGCCCGCATAAGCGACGCGTGGCGAGGCTTCACCGTTTTCTACCAAGAAACCCACCACCTCCCGGTAATCCACCACAGCCCTGGCGAGGGCCTCGGCGATCTTCGTGAGCTCCGGAGAGTTCGCGGCCAGCAACTCGGCCACCGTAGTCTCCATGTCGTCGGCATAACTCAAGGCCACCTTGCCCCCGTCGCGCAGGGTTTTACGACCCAGGAGATCGTTGGCCTGAATGGCCGTGGTGCCCTCGTAAATGGGCAGAATGCGAGCGTCACGATAGAACTGCGCCATGCCTGTTTCTTCGATATAGCCCATACCGCCGTGAACCTGGATACCCAGCGAGGTCACTTCCTGTGCCGCTTCGGTGCAAAAGCCCTTGATGATCGGCACGAGATACTCGTAGCGCGCTTGTGCCTGCTGACGCATCTCGCTGTCGGACAAACGGCGCGCGCGGTCTGCGTCGGCGGCCGCTACATACGCCAACGCGCGTCCACCCTGGGTGAGCGCTGCCATGGTGAGCAACATGCGCTGCACGTCGGGGTGTTGGTCGATCGTGTCGGCCGCTTGGTCGCTGCCGATGGCCCGGCTTTGCACCCGCTCGCGCGCATAAGCTCGCGCCTGTTGCAAGGCTCGCTCGGCCACCGCCACCCCTTGCACGCCCACCGAGAAGCGAGCGGCGTTCATCATCACGAACATATACTGCAGGCCGTGATGCTCCTCACCCACGCGGTAACCGATGGCCCCCGCGCCCACCTCGCCCTGATCGTCGCCATATACCAGCACCGCGGTGGGGCTGGCGTGAATGCCCAGCTTGTGTTCGATCGAAGCGCAGTAGACGTCGTTGCGCTGCCCCGGTTGCCCGTTCTCATCCATGAGGAACTTGGGCACGAGAAACAGGGAGATGCCCCGAATCCCGGGAGGTGCATCGGGCGTGCGCGCCAGCACCAGGTGAGCAATGTTCGGGGCGAGATCGTGTTCCCCATAGGTGATGAAAATCTTTTGACCGAACAGGCGGTAGCTGCCATCGG
>JAJUJN010000448.1 GCA_029265335.1 Alcaligenaceae bacterium | reverse complement strand
TACTGCGAACTCGCATGTCGCCGTGCTGGGCTCCATTCACCCGGAAGGCAGCCGGGCCAGTATCCAATACATCGGTCGCACGTACACTGCTAGCGCCACGGAGTGAGGCGAATACGAGGCCGCGCTGATCGACGCTCATGGCAACGTCTTGAACACGGTGGCGTTCGATCCACATGCCCTGCCCCCTCTCACCGACTCGGGCGATCACCGGCTGGCCGGCGAGGCTGCCGGGGAAGAAGAAAACGCGGAGAACGCTGCCCTGCAAAGCACAGCGCGACATAACCCGCCTGACCTCGACCACCCGGCGTGGTGGCAAGATTTCATGCTGACGATTCCGTTTCATCCTGAGGCCACAACGCTCATCATCCGCCGGGGCGACACCATCCTGGCTGAGCGCTTGCCACCCGCAACACCGCCGGCCATCGAACCCACGGTCACCGGCCTGGATCTTCGTGATGGGCCGGCAAGTTTGAATTGGGTGCTGCGTGGCGACCAGCCCCGGGTGGATCTGGCGTACAGCCCCACGGCGAGAGCCATTGGCAAACACTCATGCTGGGTGCTTTGGCGACCGGGGCACGGATCGATCCCCAGCTGTTGCAGCCGGGGCCCGCACCCACCTTGCGCTTGGTCGCGCGCGACGGCCTTGCCGAAGCCAAGGTGTCGTTGCCGGTGTGGTTCGATAGGCCTCCGGTGCCGGTGGCCACTACAGGCGAGCCGATCACGGCAGTGTTCGACACGGAGATTGCCCCCGCGAGCTTGGAGCACATCGAGGTGCTGGGGCCGGACGCAAGCGCCGTATCGTTTGAGGCATCGTTGTCGCCAGACGGTCGGTTTCTGTCGATCTGGCCAGAGGTGGAATTGCCAGGGGATGGCAGCTCTGTGGTGCGTTTGCGCCCCGGTTTTGCCAACGTGTTGGGCCAGGAACTCACCGAACCCTATGAATGGACGCTCAACGAAGAACCCGGTTGACGTGAACCCAAGGCACCTGCTGGTTTGCGGGCCACTTGCGGCTTTCGCCGTTAGACCGTTAGAGAATGTTGACCTCGGACCGCCTCTCGTTGGCCTGCAGGCGGTTGAGGAATTGCCTCACTTTGGCTGGCAGTAGGCGCCGGTGAGGATACAGAGCGTACATACGCAGAGGCTCGCATTCCCAGTGCGGCAATATCCGCAAGAGTCGACCTTCCCTCAGGTCGTTCTCGCCAAATGTGGCCGTCACCAGAATCACCCCCAACCCGTCGAGCGCCGCCTGCAAGCGGATGCCTGCATTTCCTGAGCGCAAGCGCGGCTGCACGGTGCTGATGTGTACCGATTGTTGCTCATGCTGAAAACGCCACTCGCGATCTTCGCGCCCGGCCAGTAGAGGCCATTGCACGAGCTCTGCAGGGCTCTTGGGCAAGCCGCCCCGGTCATGCACCAGACTCGGCGCGGCATATAGGGCACGCGGGAGCGAAAAAACCCGGCGGGCCACCACGCTGGCTGGCGGCACCCCCGTATCCGTGGTGGCAAAAACCAGGTCGTAGTGGCTGGCAAACAAATCCACGGTTTCGTGCTCCACCTCGATGATCACCTGCAGGTCGGGGTGCTCAGCCATGAGGTCGCACGCGGGACGGGCGAGATGATGAATGCCGAACTCGTAAGGCGCGGCGATGCGCAAAGTACCAGTGATACGCGTATCGCGCGCCATGGCATCGGCAGTGAGTTCACGAAGCTGAGCACAGGGCCCGACGACGTCGCTGTACAGGCGCTCGCCTGCTTCGGTGAGCCGGACACGACGGGTGGTGCGTTCGAGCAGCCGGTTGCCCAGTTGTTGCTCGAGCCGAGCCACGGCGGCGCTCACGCTCGACGTAGGGCGTTGGAGCTGCCGCGCCGCGGCGGTAAAGCCGGCCAGCTCGGTCACCGATTCCATCTTGAACCGGATCGCTATGAGGAACGCCCCGACTTGCGCCGGCGTGGCCTGTCCCTCGATCAAGGCCTTCATCGCCTGCTTCGACTCCTCCC
>JAJUJN010000358.1 GCA_029265335.1 Alcaligenaceae bacterium | reverse complement strand
GACGGCTACACCCGCGAGGAGATCCTCGCCGACCCGGTGAAGCGTATGCGATTCCTCTCGTATATGTTCCAGGCGGGCCAACCCCAAGAAGTGCAAGAAGAGTTTGCCGAGGCCATGCGCCTTCGGCCAGAAGAATTTCGCGGCATCCAGCCGGCCTTTCGCTGACGAGTCGAAGCCGGTCACCACCTATCTCGTCGAACAAAGGAGAGAGACATGCATCAAGCGATTTCCCTGAGCGGCATGCTGGCTGCCGTTACCTTGGGGCTGGGGCTGGGCAGTGCAACTCACGCTCAGTCGGCCCAAAGCTTTCCCGACCGCCCCTTGACGCTGGTGGTGCCGTATCCGGCGGGGGGCTCCACCGATGCCGTGGCCCGGCTGGTGGGCGAACAGATGAGTGAAAAGCTGGGACAGTCGGTAGTGGTAGAAAATCGGCCCGGCGCCAGTGGCTCTGTGGCCGGGGACTACGTGCTGCGTCAGCCGGCCGATGGCTACACCATGATGCTGGTGGTGAGTTCGCACACCTTGATCGACAAAACTCTGCCCGAACTCAGCTACAAACCACTTGAAGATTTCCGCGGTATCGGCACCGCGGCCTATACCGAGTTCGCTTTGCTGGGCAGCCCCGAATCCGCAGCGCCTACCTTGAACGAGGCGCTTGAACAGATACGCGCCAGCCAGGATTCCATCAACTGGGGTGTGGTAGGCATTGTCGGTATGGGGCGAATGGCGTTCGAGTCGTTTCAGGAAGCGGCGGATATCAAGGTGACCTCGGTGCCTTATCACGGGTCCGCACCTCTTATGACCGCCCTGATCGGCGGCGATATCGATTACGCCCTCGATGTGGTCGGTACTTTCGTGCCGCAGATTCAATCAGGACGGGTGATAGGCCTGGCTGTTTCGGGTGAGGAGCGATTGCCGGAGATTCCGGATGTGCCGACATTTTCAGAGGCGGGTATGCCGGAGTATTCGTTCGGCATGTGGTATGGGCTGCTGGTGCGTGCCGAGACGCCCGACGCCATTGTCAACAAGCTGTCGACCACGCTCGCCGAGGTGATCGATATGCCCAAGGTTGAAGAGCGACTGGCAACCTTGCAATTGCAACCGCTCAAGCTCGACGCCCAGGCCTTTGACGAACGCATGGCCCAGGATTCCGAGCAATTCGAAGGCCTGATCGAGCGCGCCGGGATCGCGCCCTGATGAAAGCCCCAAGGCTCCCTCGGGCGAACCCTGCTTCAGTAGCTGGGTTCGCTCTCGAACAATTCCGCCGGCATGGCAGAAAGAAACTCGGCGAAACCCGTGCTGCCCGACGGCGCATGGGCCAGCATGGCTTCGTGAGCCGCCTGCTCGTTGCCGCTCACGATGGCGTCGCACAAGCGCCGGTGCTCGGCCAGCGCGCGTGCACGGCTGGCAGGTGTGGCGAAGATGCGTGGTCGGTAGCGCTGCACCAAGCGGCGGATCGACATGATGGTATCCACCAGCTGCTCATTGTGGCTGCCCCGGTAGATGCGTTTGTGAAAGGTGTTGTTGGCACGCAGGAACGCCGTCGTGTCGCCGGCTTGAGCGGCCTCTTCGCAGTCTTTGGCAGATTCCTGCAAGGCCACACGCTCTTCGGCGCTCATGCGTCGGGCGGCCAACTTGGCGGTAATCGCCTCAAGCTCGCAGAGCAGCTCGAGCTGAGCACGCAGCTGCGGAATGGTGAGGCGCGAGGCAAACACCCCGTGCCGCGGCGCGATGCGCACCAGTTCTACAGCGGCCAGCTGTTGCAACGCCTCGCGTACCGGTGTGCGCGACACGCCGAAGCGCTCCGCCAACGCGCGCTCGTCGAGCGGTGCACCGGGCGGGATGTGCCCGGTTTCGATTTCGGCCTGAAGAATGGCGCGAATTTCGTTGGCCGAATGTTTGCGTCCCGAAATGGACGCTGGTGCAGTTGCCGTATCGATGAGAGTCGTCCTGAAAGATGCCATTTTGCCGTAACGAATATATCAAACCTGCGACCGCGCCAAGCGGCGGGTCGATGTTCGCTTGCCACTTATCAACCACAGGAGCACAACCATGACCTTGATCATTGATTCACACGCCCATGTTGTCATTCCGCCGCAGAGCTTCCGCTATATGGCGGAGCTGGTGGGCAGCCGCGGCAACCCTTCGATGCCCCCCAAGCTGAGTGATGAAGTCGTGCGCGAAGCGGGTCAGTCGATCATCGACATCATGGACCGCGTAGGCACCGACATTCAGTTTCTGTCGCCGCGGCCGTATCTGCAAATGCATTCGCTCAAGCCGGCGCGCGTCACCGCCGCATGGACGCGCCACATGAACGATCTGATCTATCGCAAGGTGCAGATGTTCCCCAAGCGCTTCCGTGCTGTGGCCGGCTTGCCGCAATATCGTGACACCTCGCCGGTAAACTGCATTCCCGAACTCGAGTTCCGGGTGAAAGAGCAAGGCTTCATCGGTTGCCTGCTCAACCCCGACCCGATGGAAGGCGACGGCACGCCACCGCCGGGATTGGGTGATGAGTTCTGGTATCCCCTCTACGAAAAGCTCTGCGAGCTCGATGTGCCCGCGCTGATTCATTCCGCCGGCAGCTGCAGTGATCGCGAATCCTACACCCTCAAATTCATCAACGAAGAGAGTATTGCCGTGACTTCGTTGCTGAATTCGCGAGTGTTCGAAGATTTCCCCGATCTCAAGCTCATCGTGCCTCACGGGGGCGGCGCCATTCCCTACCACATGGGTCGCTTCCGCGCCTGGACGGTTCGACAGGGTGGTGAATATTTCGACGACCGCATGCGCAAGCTGCATTTCGAT
>JAJUJN010000134.1 GCA_029265335.1 Alcaligenaceae bacterium | reverse complement strand
TGTTGCGGCCGCGACGTAGCGGCGGCCAGCGCGTCGAGATCGAGGGTGGAAGTATTGCTGGCCAGCAAAGCTCGAGCTGGCGCTTTGGCGTCCATCCAGGCCAACACCTCCGCCTTGACGGCGAAGTCTTCCACCACGGCTTCAAGAGCCAGATCCACATCGGCCAGCGTGGCGTCGCCCTCGGTCCAGCGTATGCGCTGGCGCAGGGCCTCGGCAGACGCTGCGTTGAGCTTGCCGCGCTTTTGCAGGCTGCTGAGATCGCGAGCGATGGCGGCGTCGGCGCGCTCGCGGGTAGCCGGGTCGCGATCGGTCAGATTCACTTCCACGCCGGCCTGGGCCAGGCAGAAAGCAATGCCGCTGCCCATCAGGCCCGCGCCGATCACGGCTGCGCGCGCCACCTTCGGCGCCTGTTGCAGTGCCTCGGGAGCCAGTTGGGGACGCGCTGCGCGACGTTTGGCCAGAAACTGGTAACGCAGTGCCCGCGCCGGAGTTTGTTGGGCCAGATCGCGAAACACCAGAAACTCGCGCTCCATGGCCACATTGAACGGTGTGCCATCCACGCAGCGCGCCACCGCGTCGATCGCGGCGCCGGTTCCTGGCTTGGCGTGGCGGCCACGGCCGAACTGGCGCCGGGCAAACTGCAGCGTGGCGGGGGCGTCGGGCTCGTTCAGCTTCCGATCCCGCAGGCGGGGCAGGGGGGTGCCTTGGGACGGCAGCGCCAGCGCAAACTCGATGGCCGCCTCCCGCAAGTTGGCGTCAGCGGGAACCAGGGCGTCGACCAGAGCCGTGTTTTCGTGATCATCGATGATCACCTGCTTGCCGGTGAGAATGAGGTTGAGCGCCGGCAGCAGCCCCAAGGCTCTGGGCAACTTCTGGGTGCCGCCCGCGCCGGGCATGAAGCCCAAGGTGATTTCGGGCAGGCCGAAACGGCTGCCGCGTTGCCAGAGTCGGTAATGGCAGCTGAGCGCCAGCTCAAGCCCGCCGCCCAGCGCTACCCCATGGATGGCGGCGATCACGGGCTTGCTCGCGCCTTCGATCATGGTGTTGATGGTGGCGTGCAAAGTGGGTTCGGCCAGACCATCGGTTTCGAAGGCCGCCAGGTTGGCGCCGCCGCAGAACATCCGACCCTCGCCCAACAGAATCACGGCTTGCACCTGAGAATCGTGCAGCGCCTGGTCGAGCGCATCGGCAAGGGCCGCTCGCAAGGGCAGATCGAGAGCGTTGACCGGAGGCAGATCGAGCGTGAGGCAAGCTACACCTTCTTGGGTGTGGCGATGAACGGGCGTTGGTGAATTCACGATAAAGGGTCAATCATCAAAATGAAGAGATGCGTGGGAGTAGGGCTCGGGGCTGCGGTAAGTGCGAATCGAGCGCCTCAGAACGAAGTTGCAGACAAACCTCGCGTTTCGTCATGGCAATACCATCAGGCTGTCCCGCCCTGGCTTGAGCTGGCCTGGCGCCAGACTTGCGTGAGTTCGCCGATGCGGGGGAGTTCTTCGAGCTGCGAGAGATTTTCGTAGGTGGTGGCAACGCCTGCGGGAGTCAGCGCGGCGGCAGCACAATGTTGGAACTTTTCTTGCAGGGCTTGCTCGCTCAGCGGGTTGTCGATGCCGCCGGGGTAGGCGCCGGCCTCCTTCACCAAGCGCCGACCGTCGTGCAGCACCAGCTCGATGCGGCTGGATATATGTTGCAGGCCGCGAGTGTCCATTTCTGGGTCGGCCTGCAAGACCACGCGCTGCATCATGGCTTGCAGCGCCGGGTCATTCAGGCTTTCGTTGTGAAAATCCGCTAACGTGGCGCGTTGGCGTGTGGCTATGAGAGCCAGGCAGTACACCAGGCTGAACTTGCCCTCAGTGCCGGTACGTGGAATTTGATAAAGAATATGCCGAACGGTAGAGCCGGCATACACCTCGATGCGGGCGATATCGTTGGCGTTGAGCTGATGGCTCTGCATCAACTCGAGCAAGGTGGCCATGGAGGGGTGCGACAGCACCACACTGGGCCAGGGCTTGATGGAAATCCCGGGAGGAACAATAGACCAGGGTTGCCCCAAACGGCCAATCACGCGTTCGGGCTTGACGCCTGCCGAACCGGTTTGTGTGTATCCCCACAGTGGATTCTCGAGCAGCGCCGGGTCGTTGGCGCGCAGATCGCCAGCCACTGTTTTGAAGAAACCGCCTGGCGCTTCGAGCGCATCGCCCTTGGCCGTAAACCCGCGCTTGGCAAGCTCCGCCGCCATCACACCGCTTTCGGCGGCACGCCCCGGATGCAAGGGCTTGGCCATGCTGCCAAAATTGCTGCGCAGCCCGGCCGCCATACTGGCGGCCAGCCCCAGTGCGTGCTGGGTTTGCGCCACCGTGAGCTCGCCCAGGCGACAGGCAGCCGCCGTGGCGCCAAAAATTCCCATGGTGCCAGTGGTGTGAAAGCCGCGGATGTAATGCAAAGGGTCGACGGCCTCGCATAATTTGCACGCCACCTCCAGGCCGAGGAGATAGGCCGTGAGGGTGTCGGCGCCTGAGGCGTTCGCTGCCTCCGCAGCCGCCAGCGTGGCCGCCCACACCGACGCACTGGGATGGGTCATCAAACCGTAGATATGTTCGGGGTAGGCCGACACCTGAGTGTCGTCGAAATCGTGAGCGTGCGCGCTGGTGCCATTGGCCAAAGCGGCCAAAGCTGGCGACACACCCGTGGGCAGCCCCGGCACCGTGGCAGCGCCATTGCTGCCCTGGGCTGCCACCCACTCGCGCATGATCTGTGTGGCCTCTTCCGAACCGCCGGCCAATAGCACCCCCGAGGTGTCGATGGCGGCACGCAAGGCCGCCCGCCGTGCTTCCGCGGGTAACTCGGCCGCCGTGGTGTTCACGATGAAATCGGCCACGTGGGCGGTAAGAGAAAGCGCCACGATTGTCTCCAGATTGCGTTATTATTTGTCAAGGTTAATTGACGGGAAAGCAGCCGTCAAGATTCCTTGACGCAACCTTCGCATACACGTCCGCTTATGGCCCAGACCGCCCCCTATCTCCGCAATCTCCTGTTGGCTCGTTCTGAATGGATGGAAGAACGGGTACTGCAGGGCGCAGTACGCAATGGCTACGGTAGCGTGACGCCGGCTATGAACCGCCTCTTCTCCCGCATGGGCCATCGCCCAGTGGGGTTGTCGGAGCTCGCCCGACGCCTGGCCGTCTCCCGTCAGGCAGTGCATCAGCTCGCCCGCGAAGCCGAGCGTTTGGGCCTGGTGGAGTTCGTGCCTTCGGCCCACGACGCTCGCGTGCGCATGCTGCAGTTCAGCGCCAAGGGTCGGGACATGTCCGCCAGCGCCGCTCGCGAGCTCCGCCAGATCGAGGACGAGCTGCGTGAAGCACTGGGCGAAGAGGATTTTCTGGCTTTGCGCAGAATTCTGGCGCGGGAGTGGCCGGGGGATTGAGGCGTGGGCCCAGCGCTGCCATGTTGCCGGTCAGGGCAGCGTGAACAGCAATCAGCGCGAGCGAAAGGGCTGACTCATGAACTGAGCCGGTCAGGATAGGTCGGGATTGAGACAAGGGGATTCATTACCCCGGCTAACCCGCAAATCTTTCCGGCGCAAAGGGTTTGAGATCGATCTCGCTTGCTTTGCCAGCCACCAGGCGGGCCACTTCCCGCCCGGTGCTGGCGCCGCCGCACATGCCCACGTGGCCATGGCCGAAGGCGCACCAGGCGTTTTCGATTTTGGGTACGCGGCCGATCACCGGCAGGCTGTCGGGCAGGCAGGGACGGTGGCCCATCCAGCGCGTGGTGGCGCTGGTATCCAAATGAGGGAACATGGCTTTGCCGTGCTGCAACAGTACATCGGCACGGCGATAATCTGGGGGCGCTTCGAGGCCCGCAAACTCTACGGAGCCAGCCAGGCGGAGTCCCTGGGCCATGGGGTTCACCATCAAGTTGTGTTCCACGGCCATGACGGTGTGTTTAAGTGCCAGGTTGTTGCTTTCAACGGTCACGTGATAGCCGCGTTGGGTTTCAAGTGGAATTCTCAAGCCCAGTTGCCGGGTGAGATAGGCCGACCAAGCGCCGCCCGCTATCACCACGCCATCGCATTCCAGGGTTTCGCCGTCGTCCAGGGTGACGCCGCTCACGCTTTGGTTGTTGCATTCGAAAGCCACAACGCGGCGGCGAACACTGCGCGCGCCGTCGCGCTCGCATTGGGCGTGCAGGCCTTTGACCAGGGCGCTGGGGTCGAGGGTGCTGCCGTTTTCGGGTGCCAGAATCCCGAAGCGGAAGCGTCCTTTGAGGTCGGGTTCGAGCGTTTCGAGCTCTTCCTGCCCCACATCGCGCAACTCCACGCCCAGGCTTCGACGCAGGTCCATGCCCCATTGCCATTGCTTCGCCGCTTCTGGCCCCGAATACACGTAAAGACAGCCAGTGCGCCGCACCAGTGATTCCACATTGGCATGTTGCAGCAGCGGTTCGTAGCATTCAAAAATGGGTTCGAGCAGACCACGCAGCGCGGTGGCGATTCGTCGCACTTCGGCCGGTTGGCTGTGGTGCAGGAAGCGCAGCAGCCACGGCAGTACTTTGGGCAGATAACCCCAGCGAACGGTGAGGGGGCCGAGCGGGTCGCGCAGCCAACCGGGCACTTTCTTCCACATGCCGGGCATGCCCACGGGCAGACAAGCGCTGGGAGAAAGCGATCCGGCATTGCCGAAGGAGCAGGCTTCTCCGGGTGGCAGAGGATCAACAAAAATCACCTCATGACCATCGCGCTGCAGCCAGGCAGCGGTGCAAACTCCGATGATCCCGTTGCCGATCACTACCACTTTCATGAATGAAGTCTCCTGCCGGGGTGCCCTGGGGGCGCCATGTTTGGGGAGGGGCAAGCTTCACGGGATTGGCGGCGAGTGTCAAGGGGCGGCGACTTGATCGCCGGCGAACGGTACAATGTGAAGTATTCCGAGGAGCGCTGCAACGGGCACGGCCCGCCAGGCTCGGAAGTTCGATTCGAATCCCGGCATCGGCCCAGGGGTTCTTTCGTCGTAACGGCGCTCGATCTTCCCTGTGCCGGGACGTTCGAGCCTTTCGGATGCTCCGGCTATGCAGGTTTACCGGAGTCCACCATGAATACCGTTACCGATCCCGCCACACAAGTTGATTACCGTGTTGCCGATCTCTCGCTGGCCGATTGGGGTCGTCGCGAGATCGCCATTGCCGAAACCGAAATGCCAGGCCTGATGGCCATCCGCGAGGAATATGCCGCTGCGCAGCCGCTGAAGGGCGCGCGTATCGCTGGCAGCCTGCACATGACCATCCAAACGGCTGTGCTCATCGAAACCCTCAAGGCTCTGGGGGCCGAGGTGCGCTGGGCATCGTGCAATATCTATTCCACCCAAGATCACGCGGCTGCGGCCATCGCTGCCGGCGGCACCCCCGTGTTCGCCATCAAAGGCGAATCGCTCGCCGATTACTGGGCCTACACGCACCAGATCTTCGAATGGCCCGAAGGGCGTCATGCCAACATGATTCTCGACGACGGCGGCGATGCCACCTTGCTGTTGCACCTGGGTGCCAAGGCCGAAAAAGACGCTTCCGTGCTGCAGAACCCGGGCAGCGAAGAAGAAACCGAGCTGTTCGCCAGCATTCGCCGGCAGCTCGAACGCGATCCCACTTGGTATTCCACGCGTCTCGCCCAGATCAAGGGTGTTACCGAAGAAACCACCACGGGTGTGAACCGCCTCTACCAAATGGCCGAGAAGGGCGAGCTCGCTTTTGCCGCCATCAACGTCAACGATTCGGTCACCAAGTCGAAGTTCGACAACCTCTATGGCTGCCGCGAATCGCTGGTCGACGGCATCAAGCGCGCCACCGACGTGATGGTGGCAGGCAAGATCGCCGTGGTGTGCGGTTTTGGCGATGTCGGCAAGGGCTCGGCCCAGGCCCTGGCCGCGCTGCGAGCCCAGGTGTGGGTCACCGAAATCGACCCCATCTGCGCGCTGCAGGCCGCCATGGAGGGCTACAAAGTGGTCACCATGGAAGAGGCCGCCGACAAGGCCGATATCTTCGTGACCGCTACCGGCAACTACCA
>JAJUJN010000094.1 GCA_029265335.1 Alcaligenaceae bacterium | reverse complement strand
CGAGAAGCCCAGCCCCACACCCCACAACACGGCCAACACTAACAAACCACGGGTGCGCCAGGCATTGCCGGCACGCCAGTGCAGCACCACTCCCATCAGCAACGCAGCAGAGGCTGCTGCGGCAGCCGCCACAGCGTACACACCCAGTAGCGGCGCCCAACCTGCCAGCGGGCCGTCTACATGTGCGTAGCCGATGTTCAGCCACGGAAACCCGGTAAAGACTGTGCCGCGCAGCCACTCGGCGGTGCCCCAACAAACCGCCCAAGCGAGCACGAAATACCAGGTGCGAGTGCTCGTGGGCGTGCCGTTTGACGCGGCCTCAGGCGCCGAGACCAACCAACGGGTGAAGCCGGCAGCCAGTGCGGGGAACAAAGCCAGCCCCGCCGAGAGCACCAGCACGGCCAAGACCGACAGGCCCAGGTGCATCTGCCCATAAACGTACAAGCTGATGAACACCCAGTACAGCCCCACCCCGAAATTGGCAAAGCCAAAAAGCCAGCCATAGCCCACCGCTTGCCGCACGGTGGGCGCGCGCCAGACAGCCCAAGCCAAAACGGCCAGCAGGACGACTTGCAATAATGGCAACAGACTCGCGGGGAGAGGGTCGGGGGCGAAAGTGAGCGCGTGGAGCCCACCCGCCACCACTAATGCGAGGATGACGATACCCCTCACGCGGTAGTTTCGACGCTGAGCCAGAGCGCGCGCCGAGCATCGGCGCGCATCACCTTGATGTGCAGGTTGTCGCGCTCAACGGCGTCGCCTACCTGAGGGATATGATCGAGTACATCGGCAAGCCAGCCGCCGATGGTGTCGTACTCCTCCGTTTCGAGCTGAGAGCCGAATGCCTCGTTGAAGTGATCGATATCGGTGGAAGCCTGCACCCGCCAGCGGTTCGGCCCATCCGGAAAGATCGTTTGCTCGGCGTCTTCGTCGTATTCGTCTTCGATGTCGCCCACGATCTGTTCGAGCACGTTCTCCATGGTCACCAGACCAGCTACGCCACCGTGCTCATCGACCACGATCACCAGGTGGTTGCGGTTGACTCGGAACTCACGCAGGAGCACGTTGAGACGCTTGGATTCGGGAATAAAGACAGCCGGCCGCACCAGGCTGCGCACCTCGATGTCGGGCTCCTGCATGCAGCGCAGGAGGTCTTTGGCCAAGAGAATGCCCACCACGTTGTCGCGCGTGTTTTCGTACACAGGAAACCGTGAGTGGGCAGTATCGAGAACGATGGGCAACAGTTCGGCCAGGGGCTTGTTGATGTCGAGCGCGTCGATGCGCGAGCGCGGGATCATGACATCACCCGCGGTAAGCTCAGACATCGTGAGAGCCCCGCCGATCATGGCAAAGGCGTCGGCGTCGAGCAAATTACGCTCGTGTGCGTCTTCGAGAATGGCTTTGAGCTCTTCGCGGTTCTCGGGTTCGCGACGCAAAAGGGTAGAAAACCGCTCGAGCCACGAGCGGGCAGCCGACTTGGATGGGCGCGCCAGGGTGGGCGCGTCCGTAGGATAGGGGTCTGACATCGTCCAACAGGACAAGTTAAGGAAGGGTTAGCATAACCGAACGTACCGCCGACGCAAAACGCCCAGGGGCGCTTGCGGGCACACTCAAACTCCTGCTTTGAGCCGCGGAATTCACCCATTGTTTTATCATCTGCCAGCATGTCTTCCTATCCCACAAGCCCTTCTGCTTCTGCCACTGCTGGCACAACGCTCGCGCCCGAGTCAGAGCGCCGTTTTGGCGGCCTGCGCCGTCTGCACGGGCCACACACCAACCAGCTTCTGAACGAGGCGCACGTGGCGGTCGTGGGCCTGGGCGGGGTGGGCTCGTGGACTGCGGAGGCGCTGGCGCGTTGCGGCGTCGGCCGCCTCACCTTGATCGACCTCGATCATGTGGCGGCCTCCAACGTGAACCGTCAGATACATGCGCTCACCCCCACACTGGGTCAGGCCAAAATCGAAGCCATGGCCGAACGCATCCAACAGATCCATCCCGAATGCTGCACCACGCTGATCGATGACTTTCTCACGCCTGAGAACGCCGCCCTGGTGCTACCGCCCGATGCGGTCGTGGTGGATGCTACCGATCAGGTCTCGGCCAAGCTCGCCATGGTGCTGCTGACCCGCGAGCGGCGGCAATTCCTCATTGTGTGTGGTGCCGCAGGTGGCAAAACGCTGCCCACTTCCCTGCGGGTGGGCGATCTGTCGCAGGTCACCCACGACGCCTTGCTCAACCGCCTGCGGCATCAGCTGCGTCGCCACCATGGCTACCCGAAAGGGGGCAGCACAGCCGGCAAGGCGCGCAAACGAGTGCCCCGCATGGGAGTGCACAGCCTTTGGTTCGATCAACCTACGCTGCCGCCGCTAGACGACAGTGGCTGCGTCGTTGAGGACACGCCGCAAGGTCTGTCGTGTGCAGGCTATGGGTCGATCGTTACCGTCACCGCCACCATGGGGCTTGCCGCTGCACACGAAGCCCTTGCCGTTATCTTGCCAGGGCCTACCGAATGAGCGCTCGACCTCAACCTGCCGTCAGCTCCCGAGCCTGGTGGTACAGCACCCCTTTTCTGATTCTGGGCGTGCTGTGGATTGCCGCCAACCTGCGCGGTCCCATGACCGGGGTGTCGCCGCTGCTGGCCAGCATCCAGGCCACTTTCGATCTCACTACCGTGCAGGTGGGCTTCATCACCACATTGCCGCTGCTTGCCATGGCCGTGGTTTCGCCCCTGGCGGCCACAGTGGCCGGGCGCATCGGCATCGAAAGAGCTCTCATGCTGGGGCTGCTGTTCATTGGCGGCGGCATTGTGCTCAGGTCACTGGGGCCACTCTGGTGCGTGTATGCCGGCATGGGCTCCATCGGCATGGGAATCGCCTTCGGCAATGTGCTCTTGCCCGGCTTGCTCAAGAGCCGATTCCCACAACACATTGCGGCGCTCACCGGCGCCTATGCCATCACCATGGGCATAGGCGCCGCCCTGATGTCGGCCGCCATGGTGCCACTGGCCATCGGCGCGGGCCTGGGCTGGAGCAACGCCCTCTTGCTGATGGTACTGATGCCCTTGGCCGGCATCCTTATCTGGCTGCCGCAAACTCGGCACCACGATGCGGCAGCGGCGCGCAAGGCGGCAGCCGACCGCCCCCGTCTCGCCTTGTGGCGCGTGCCGCTGGCCTGGCAGGTGTCGCTTTTCATCGCGATCAACTCCGCGCTCTACTACGTGCTGATCGGATGGTTGCCGGCCTTGCTCACGGGCGCCGGATACTCGGCCGAGGCGGCCGGTACCTGGCACGGCATCATGCAATTCATGGCCGGGCTGCCGGGCCTGGTTTTGGCGCCGGTGCTGCGGCGCCTGCGCAACCAGCAGGCCATCGCCGCGCTGGTCTCGCTCATCGTCGCCGTGTGTCTCATTGGCCTCTGGGCGGCGCCAGCGTGGTCGGGTTTTTGGGTTGCCGCCTTCGGTACGGCTTCGGGCGCCGGCATGATCCTGGGGCTGGTGTTGGTGGCCCTCCGCTCCACATCGCCGTTGCAGGCCGCAGCCCTGGCTGGCATGGCCCAATCCACCGCCTACTGGCTCGCCGCGGCGGGCCCGCCGGGCATGGGCTGGATCTTCGAGCGCTCCGGTGGTTGGGGGCTGCCCCTGTGGCTATGCGCGGGTGCGGCGCTGGTGATGGCCGGCTGCGGCTGGCTGGCGGGCCGTAACCGCCTGGTGGGTGACGCCTCGGCCTGATTGGCCAGAGGCTGCCCCTTAAACCACCAAAAGGGGCCACCGCTCAATCCCCGTTGGCTTGCTCTTCCTGGGTGTGCGCCACCATGTCGCTCAGCACATGAGCCACATGATGATCCGCAATTTCGTAGAACATCTGTTTGGCGCGTCTCTCGCGCTTGACCAGACGGGCGCCCCGCAGCAGGCGCAAATGGTGGCTCACCAGCGACTGCGAGAGCCCGAGGCTTTCGGCCATGGCGCCTACGGAGCTTGGGCCCCGCATGCATTCGAGCAGAATCCGCAAGCGCGTAGGGTCGCCCAGCAAGTGGAAGGTTTGCGCAACCATGGCAACGTCATCGCTCGAAAAGGTGAGCGCCCTTCGCCCGCCACGGCTGTCGTGCTGGCAGCTAGGTTCTTTCACGTTGTTGTCACCGACTGCGGTTGCAGGCTACAGGCGCTGAGTTCATCTTCGCTATTCCAATCGATCTCGATGGTGGCATGCTCAATGTCGAATTCTTCTTCGAGCACCTGAGCCACCCGACGCACCACGGCCGGCGCGTCTGCATCCGACTTGGCGCGAACGTGCAAAGTGGCCATGGTGCGCCCAGAGGTCAGTTGCCAAACATGAATATGGCGGGCTTCGGCCAGCCCGGGCACATGCCGAGGCAGATCGTTGATGATGGCTTCCGGCGAGGCATGTTCAGGGGCGCCCTCGAGCAGAATATGTATGGACTTGCCCATGAGCCGCCAAGCGCTGCGCAGGATGATGAGCGCCACGACCACCGACAAGAGCGGGTCGATCGGCGTCCAGCCGGTGAGCATGATCACCACCGACGCCACAATAGCCCCTACGGAACCCAGCAGATCACCCAGCACATGCACGATCGCGCCTTGCACATTCACGTGGTCTCGGTCGCCACGGGTCATGATCCACAGCACCAGTGCGTTGACCAACAAGCCACCAACCGCCACGGCCAACATTGCACCAGCCAGAATCTCGCCAGGGTCGAAAAACCGTTGCCACGCTTCATAGGCAATCCACACCACAATCAGAAACAGCGTGGCGGCGTTGAGCAGGCAGGCGATCACTTCTACACGCAGATAGCCAAACGTGCGCTTGCTGTCTGCCGCCTTTTTGCCCACCCGAAAAGCGGCATAGGCCAGGGCCAGCGCCGCGGCGTCGGTGAGCATATGGCCAGCATCGGCGAGGAGCGCAAGCGAACCCGACAGCCAACCGCCGATCACTTCAACCCACATGAAGCTGAAGATCAGCACAAAGGAGATCAGCACCTTGCGTTGGTTGGCGCTGGTCACCTCGTGGACGTGGGAGTGGTCGTGATCAGAGCCGTGCCCGTGGTGACCGTGGTGAGAATGCGGCATCCGTTTTCCATCAAACATATCTACATATCAACATATATTAATATGTTGAAGCTGACAAGCTGATGTCGATGGCGAAACAACGCGGAGCCTTATACCCGAATTTCCTGCTGCGGGCAGGAGCTATTTGCCGATGCAGAACCGCGAGAAAATCGCTCCCAGCAGATCGTCGCTGGTCACCTGCCCGGTGATTTCACCCAGATGTTGATGGGCCAGGCGCAGTTCTTCGGCAAAGAGATCCAACACGCGATCGTCGGCCGCGGCGTGCTCGTCGGCAAGTTCCAGATGCTCGGCGGTGGCGGCCAGGGCCTGGAGGTGGCGCTCTCGTGCCAGAAAGGGGGATTGGTCACCCGGCGTCCAGCCCGCGAGCTCGAGCAAGCGTTGGCGCAGGGTGTTCAGGCCCGTGCCCTGTTGCGCGGAGATCACCAGCACGGTGTCGCGTGAAGTTTGACCGGGCTGCTCGTCGGAATGGGGCGTTGCTGTTACGCTGCGCTCCAGCGCGGCCACGGCGTCCGGCGCGAGCAGGTCTACTTTGTTGTACACCTGCAAGACAGGTGTACCGCGGGGCACGCGGCTCAGAATCTCTGCCTGCAAGGCGTCGTTATCGGCGGGCCTGCTGGCGTCGTGCAGGTGCACGATCACGTCGGCCTGGGCAATAGCGGCCCAGCTTCGTTCGATTCCCAGTTGCTCCACAGCGTCGTCGGTGGCGCGCAGACCCGCCGTGTCGATGATGTGCAAGGGCACACCGTCGAGGGTGAGCTGCTCCACCACGCGGTCGCGCGTGGTACCAGGAATATCGGTGACTATCGCTGCCTCATGGCCCGCCAGAGCGTTGAGCAGGCTCGATTTGCCCACGTTGGGTTGGCCGGCCAGCACAACCTGCAGACCTTCGCGCAGCAAGGCGCCTTGGCGAGCCTGGGCGCGAATCTGCTCGAGCTGCTCACGGATGCCCTGCAAGCGTTCTCGGGCCTGATACTTTTCCAGAAAGTCGATTTCTTCTTCGGGGAAGTCGAGTGTGGCTTCGACCAGCAAACGCAGTTGCAGGATGCGTTCGGCCAGATCGTTCACGGCCGTGGAGAACACGCCCCGTAACGAAGCGGCTGCGCCACGGGCGGCGGCCTCGCTGGCCGCATCGATCAGATCGGCCACGGCTTCGGCCTGCGCGAGGTCGAGCCGATCATTGAGAAACGCGCGCTGGGTGAACTCGCCCGGCTCGGCCAGGCGCAGGCCTTGTGAGCGACCTACCTCGAGGCAGCGGGCCAGCAGGCGACGCATCACCATGGGGCCGCCATGGCCTTGCAGTTCGAGCACTTCTTCGCCTGTGTATGAGTGCGGCGCCACAAAAAAGAGGGCCAGGCCCTGATCGATGACCTCGCCCTCGGCGTCGAGAAACGGCAGATAGTGTGCGTGGCGCGGTCGGAGCTGCTCACGGCCCAACAAGCCAGGCAGCAAGGGCGCGAGGTGGCGGCCCGAAATTCGCACCACGCCGACGCCGCCACGCCCGGGAGGCGTGGCAACGGCAACGATGGGATCGTGAGGTGAGGCCATGAGCATTAACCTCCGCGCACCACGCCCGAACTTCAGGCCTTGCGGGCCTTGCCCACCGGCTCACTCTGCAGCTTGCGCGTGATGTAGTACTGCTGCCCGATGGAGAGGATGTTGTTGACCACCCAGTAGAGCACCAGCCCCGCCGGGAAGAAGAACATCATGCCACCAAAGATGAGCGGCATCAGCATCATGATGCGCGCCTGCATGGGGTCGGGCGGCGTGGGGTTCAGCTTGATCTGCAGGAACATGGTGGCCATCATGAAGGCCGGCAGAATGAAGTAGGGATCACGCGCCGAAAGGTCGTGCACCCAGAGAATCCACGGCGCACCGCGCATCTCGGCGCTGGCCAGCAGCACCCAGTAAAGCGAGATGAACACCGGAATCTGCACGGCAATGGGCAAGCACCCCCCCAGCGGGTTGATTTTCTCGTTGCGATAAAGCTCCATCATGGCCGCGTTCATTTTCTGGCGATCGTCACCATACTTTTCGCGCAGGGCCGTGAGCCGCGGCGCCACGGCTTTCATGCGTGCCATCGAACGATAGCTGGCGGCCGAAAGCGGAAAGAACACGAGCTTGATCAACACCGTGAGCGCCACGATGGTCCAGCCCCAGTTGCCCAGCCAGCTGTGCAACCAGGTCATCACAATGAAGAGCGGCTTGGCGATGACGGTGAACCAACCGTAGTCCACCACCAGGTCGAGACCGGGCGCCACTGCTTCGAGCGCGTTCTGATCTTGCGGCCCCACCCATAGCTGGGAAGACACCGTGGCAGTTTCGTTGGGCGCAATGGTCCCCACCGGCTCCACCGATCTCACGGCAAACACGCCATCACCCAGGCTGACCAGGTCGTTCACCCGGTTCACGCCCTGCTCGGGCACCCAGGCGCTCACGAAATAGTGCTGGATCATGGCGATCCAGCCATTATTGGCGCGTTT
>JAJUJN010000388.1 GCA_029265335.1 Alcaligenaceae bacterium | reverse complement strand
TGCGCCAGGCGTGGCACAACATTGTGCGCCAGCTTCTTACTGTTTCTCCCAGCCCGAGGCCTCGATCAGGGGCGCCCAATATTCGGCTTCGGCGCTAACTTTCTCGCGTACGAACTCCGGGGTGGATGGCGCTGCCTCGAACACGATCTTGTCCATGCGCTCTTTCACCACGGGGTCGGCGAGGGCATGATTGAGCGATGCGTTGAGGCGTTCGATCAGGGCGTCGGGCGTGCCGCCGGGCGCGAACATGGCGATCCAGAAATCCAGGCTCATGGGATAGCCCATTTCTGTAGCTGTGGGTGTATCGGGCAAGGCAGCGGCGCGTTCCGTACCAGTAATGGCAATCACCTTGAGACGCCCGTCTTCCTGATGCTCAAGGAAATCGCCCAGGGCGGTAATTCCCGCGCCAATGTGCCCAGCGACCAGATCGGTCACCAAAGGTGCCGAACCCCGATAAGGGACCGTGGCGAAATCACCATCGTACTCTCGTGAAAAAGCATCCATGGCGAACACGCCTTTGCTGCCCGGTGCAGGCACGCCCACATCCATGGGCTCCCGCCGCGCCGCCTCCACGAAATCGCTCATGTCTTCGATACCGGAGTCGGCGTTTACCGCCAGACCACCGGCATAATCGGCCACCATGCCTACCGGCACGAAGTCGGTGAGCGCGTTGAAGCCGGGATCCTTGAGGATCTCGGGCAGAATCACAATAGTGTGATCTGGCGCCACCATGAGGGTGCGGCCATCAGGCTCTGCACGCCGCAAAGCCTGGGCGGCGATTTGGCCACCCGCACCTGTTTGGTTCTCCACCACCACGCTCACGCCGAGGTCGTCGGACATCCGCTCGGCAATCAGGCGCGTAACGGCGTCGATGGTGCCGCCGGCTGGAAAGCCCACGAGTATGCGCACCGAGCCATCGGGCACCTGGCCTTGTGCCTGAGCGATCGGGGCGCCCGCCAGCAGGCCGATGCTGCCGGCCAGGGCCAAGGACCACTGAAGGGTGGTACGACGCAACCGGCTGAAGGGTCGATTAGCTTTTGACATCACTTCTCCTCACAAGCGCTTTTTAGACATGAAATATGAAAAGGCCGTCAGATCGACGACTTTTTCATATAGTAACGGGCGCTGTCCGATTATGCAGAAACCGCAACGCCGAAAGCACCGTCAGCGTAGAGGTGCGCGGATTCTCTGGCAGAGGTTCGCCCTGCATGCGCAGTTGCATCTCACCAAAGTCGCCACGCACCAGAACCTCATGAATGTTCTGGGTAACTTGAGGGTCGGCGATCAATTGCACGCGGGTAGCGTCCAGCCCGAGACCAGCCAGCGCAATGGTGGCGGCCACGTTGGCATTTTTGGGGAAGTCGCGCGCGGCTTCGCGCGCCGTACCCGAAAAGAACACAGTGGCTTCTTGCAAGTTTTGGAGATCCACCCGGGTTTCCGCCAACGATCCTCGCCAGCCACTCGGTGGCTTGCGGCCGGTGTACACTACCTCGCGCAACTCCGATTTTTGGGCCGACGAGAGTGCATCGATCCCGCCCACCGCACCGGCCAAAAGATGAAGCTGGGTGGAGCCCATGCGGGCTGCGGCCTCGAGCTCTTCAGCGAGCGCGGCTTCTGCCAGCGCTCCTACCGACAGCACCGCGCATTCCACGCCGCGCTGCAAAGCAGGCACCACGTGCTGTCGCAAGGCAGAATGCCCGGCGCATTCCACCACCAGGCTCGAGTCGGTGGGTACAGCGGAGAGCACTGAGACCCCTGGCCCCACGGCCTGTTGCACTCGCGAGACCGACGCGGGCGAAACCACGACGTGAGCGATTCGCACCGTGCTGGCCGCACGCAAACGAGCAAAAACGGCGCTCCCGATGGCGCCGTAACCGATGAGAGTAGCTGAGGCTGGCTTCATGAAGAAGGATCATACACAGTGCCCGTGCCTGATCCAATCTCATCCGGCTTCGGCCTTGGCAGGTTGCAAACTCAGCCATCGTAGGCCGGCAGCTCGGCCAGCTGACTTCGCGTGAGCGGCACCGAAACGCGCACATCGGCATCACGCGCGTTCCAGAACACGTCGACTTCTTTGATGGACAGGGCCACGGTGTGCGCACCCAAGCCGAGGAAACCGCCGACATCGATCAACACATGGCTCACGCGATCGTCGTCATCGATCATGATGTCTTTGATGCGAGCAATGCGTTTGTTCTCCACACCGTAGACCTCCGCACGCTGCAGATTACCGGCGGTGCGCTGGTTGAGCTGCGCCACCTCGAAGCCCGGCGGAATGCTGGTGCGCGGCGCTGGCACTTCGGGTGCAACCGCAACTTGCTCGGCGGCACTGCCCCGACCGTGTTCGTATACCGGTGCTTCTTCGAGCGTCTTGCGATCGAGCTCCACCACCACCAGATAGTCATCGGGATTGCCGGGCGTTCTCTCGTTATCCACGAGATCAAGCTCGCTCATGCGGATCGCCACCTCACGGCTGCCCACACCCAGAAAGCCGCCGATATCTACCAGCACCGCCTGAATCTGACCGTCGCGTGACACCACCATATCGCCGATCTTGCCCACGGATTCCCAACGCGCGTCCTCTCCCTCGGCGGCTACCG
>JAJUJN010000160.1 GCA_029265335.1 Alcaligenaceae bacterium | reverse complement strand
GCTGGGTGTTGAAGAATACGCGCTTGGCGCCGCCGACGAAGTCATCGTTGCGGGGGTCGCGCGGCCCGAGCGAGCCACTTTCGTAGCCTCGTACCGAACCGATACCACCGGCGTAGAAGTTCTTGAGCGGCGGATAGGGGCGGCCCCCATAGCCTTTACCGTAGTCGATCTGCCCGTTGAACGCCACGGTGATGGCGCGGTTGGGCGACCAATAGTATTGCTGCTGGGCCGTGGCACTCCAGTATTTGAGGTCGCCCAGCACCGAACCCTCGCCGCGGATGCGGGTGAGGTAGCCTTTGCGGGGCACCAGCGCACTGTCGCGGGTGTCGCGCGTCCAGCCAGTGCTGAGGATGACGGCATCGCTCTTGGGCCCGTAGGCTTCTACATACTCAATGAAGTTGAACGGGCTGTTCTCGTAGGTGGTGATGTCGTTGCGCTCGTAGGTGGCGCCAAAATCGACTCGATCGACTTCGGAGAACGGTATGCCGAAGTTCAGGCCCAGGCCCCCGGTGCGAATCTCGTAGTCGCCGCTCTGCCCGTACAGCGCCTGCTGCTTGCGATAGTAAGCGTTGATGGTGCGACTGACGCCGGAGGGGGTGAAGTAGGGATCGGTGTGGCTCAGGATGATGGCGCGGTTACGGCTGCTGGTGTTGACCTGCAAACCGAGGTTGGTGCCACTGCCGAACACGTTGTCTTCGCTGATGCCGCCCATGAACATGACGCGATCGGCGCTGCTGTAGCCCACGCCGAGGGTAATCATGCCGGTGGGCCGCTCTTGCACCTCGACATTGACATCCACCTGATCGGGTGTGCCGGGCACCGGTTGGGTATCGACCTCCACCCGCTGGAAGTAGCCGAGGCGGTCGAGCCGGGTGCGCGACAGTTCGATGTCGGCGGCGTCGTACCAGGCCGCTTCGTTCTGGCGCATTTCTCGGCGGATGACCACGTCGCGGGTACGCGTGTTGCCGCCGATGTTGATACGCCGCACATACACCCGACGGTTGGGGTCGACAAAGAAGACCAGATCGGCGGTGTGGGTGTCGCGATCGATGTCGGGGCTGGGGTTGACGTTGGCGAACGCGTAGCCGAGGTCGCCAAGGTACTCGCCGATGGCACGCGCGGTGGCATTGACTTCGGCCGCCGAGAACACCTCGCCCTCTTCTACCTGAATCAAGGCTTCGAGTTCGTTGTCGAGCCCGAGCAGAGTACCCGCCAACGCCACCGATCCCACGGTGTAGGGCTCGCCTTCGCTCAGCGTGATGGTGATGTAGATGTCTTCGCGATCAGGCGAAATCGACACCTGCGGCGGCTCTACCGCAAATTCGAGATAGCCACGGTCGAGATAGAACGAACGGAGCTCTTCGAGGTCGGCGGCGAGTTTTTCGCGTGAGTATTGGTCGGCCTTGGTGTACCAGGTGAACCAACCCGGCGTGCGCAACTGGAACAGGCTGCGCAGTTCTTTGTCGGAAAAGGCCTCGTTGCCCACGAATTTGATGTCGCGAATCTTGGCGGCATCGCCTTCGAACACCTCGAAGGCTACCCCCACCCGGTTGCGCGGCAGGGGCGTGATGGTGCTGGTGATTTCTACCGCATAGCGCCCACGCGCAAGATATTGGTTGCGCAGCTCTTGCTCGGCGCGCTCGAGCACGGCGCGGTCGAAGATGCGCCCGCTCGCAAAGCCCACCTGGCCGAGCGACTCGGTCACCTCATCGCTCTTGAATTCACGCATGCCGTTGAAATCGATGGCGGCGATGGTCGGCCGCTCCTGCACCACCGCCACCACCACGCCGTCGCGCACTTCGATGCGGACGTCGCTGAAAAAGCCGGTGGCGTAGAGCGCCCGGACGGCGCGCGTGGCATCGTCTTCGCTGAATTCGCTGCCTACCTGCACGGGCATGTAACCGAACACCGTGCCTGGGTCGATTCGTTGCAGGCCCTCGATTTGGATGTCCTGAACCTGAAAAGACTCGAAAGCCTGCACAACGGGCATGCTGCCCAAAGCCAAGGCCGCAGACAGCAGAACACCAGGGATTTGGCGTCGCCAGCCTGCGGCCGGTATGCGGGAGGACGATGAGGGCTTGTGAAGCAAGGTGAACATCCTTCTAGTTGACAGCCGAATCACGGACACCGACCTCTGGCAAAGAAACGCTCGCCAGGATAGGTGGGATTATCCGAGCAAGCGAGCAAAATCGTTGAACAAGGCGACACTCATGAGTGCGAGCAACAAAGCCAGGCCCGCGCGGTGGCCAATTTCGAACCAACGCTCGGGTGGCGGGCTGCCCCGCACAATTTCCACGAGATAATATAGCAGGTGCCCCCCGTCGAGCATGGGAATCGGCAATAGGTTCAGCACACCCAGGCTCACACTCACGATCGCCAGAAACGCCACGTAGGCATCCAGGCCGATGCGCGCGGTTTGCCCGGCATAGTCGGCAATAGTAACCGGCCCGCTCAAATGGCTCCAGGATGCCTGGCCCGTTACCATGCGCCAGAACATGCGCAGCGTAAGCGCCACCATGTCTCCTGTGCGTTCCACACCGCGCCAAAGGCTTTCTATCGGGCCGTATTGCACTTCGTGATAACGCAAGTTCACGCCCAGGCGTACGCCAATGCGCGCCACCCCGTCTTCGGCATCCACACGTGGCGTGATCAGGGTTTGCAGCTGTTCATTGCCCCTCTGCAAAGTGGCCTCGAGTGGCTGGCCACCGCTGCCGGCAATGGTTTCCACCAAAGTTTGCGGGTCGGGCTCGCGCAATCGGTTGAGCGCCAGAAACACATCGCCCTCACGCACGCCGGCTTCGGCAGCGGCGCTATCGGGCAGCACCGATTGCACCTGGGCCAGCGGTGGGCCCTGGCCGGGTTCGGGCTCGGTCACACCCGACATGAAGAGTCCGGCATAGAGCAGGCTGGCGAGCAACAGATTGGCTACCGGGCCAGCCAGAACGATGGCAATGCGGCGCCATACCGACTGGCGATCGAAGGCGCGATTCGCTTGTTCGGGCGGCAACACGGTTTCGCGACCGTCGAGGAATTTGACGTAGCCGCCCAAGGGAATGGCCGAGAGCGCCCATTCGGTACCGTGGCGATCGGTGCGACGCCACAGGATGCGGCCAAAGCCCACTGAGAATCGCAAGGCCTGAACGCCACACCAGCGTCCCACCCAATAGTGCCCCAGCTCGTGGATGACCACGAGTATGCCCAGGGCGAGCAAAAATGCGAGCAAGGTGGTGATCATGTTTGAAGATACCGGCGATAGGAATGCATGAATGGTTGCCGTGATGTGGGCCTGCGGCTCAGGCTGTCTGTCGACTCTGCATCACTTCCAGGCGAGCCAGACGCCTGGCCTGAGCATCGAGCGCGAGGATGTCGTCGAGGTTGCGAGGCTCGCTCTGGCCCGCTGCGCGCTGCAAAACGCTGTCGATGACGCGGGCAATTCCCGGAAAGGCCATATCGCCGGTGAGAAAGTGTGCAACGGCCACTTCGTTGGCGGCGTTCAGTGCTATACACGCCGCTGCCCCCGAGTGCAAGGCCTGCGTGGCCAATTGCAGACAAGGAAAGCGCTGGAGGTCGGGTGTCTCGAAATCGAGCCGCCCGATTTGAGCCAGGCTCAGCGGCGCGACCCCCGCCGCGATACGGTCGGGAAAGCCCAGCCCGTAGGCGATGGGGGTGCGCATATCGGGTTGCCCCAATTGGGCCAGCACCGAGCCGTCGGTGTATTCCACCAGCGAGTGCACCACACTCTGCGGGTGTATCACCACTTCGATGGCCTCGGGTGGCATGGCGAACAGCCAATGCGCTTCGATCACTTCCAGCCCCTTGTTGAGCATGGTGGCGGAGTCTACCGAGATCTTACGCCCCATTGACCAATTCGGGTGACTGCAGGCCTGTTCGGGGGTGACGTCACGCAGCTGAGCCAACGGCAAAGTGCGGAATGGACCGCCCGACGCGGTGAGCAGGAGTCGCTGCACACCCGGCGCGGGGTGCTCCTGCGGCCGCGCCGTGGCGTGGTGCGGCAAGCACTGGAAGATGGCGTTGTGTTCACTGTCGATGGGCAGCAATTCGGCGCCCGCTTCACGCACCGCCTGCATGAAGAGCGAACCGGCTGCAACCAATGCTTCTTTGTTGGCCAGCAATACTCGTTTGCCAGCGCGTGCGGCCGCCAGGGCGGCGGGCAGGCCCGCAGCACCCACGATGGCCGCCATCACAGTGTCGCAAGCGGAGTCGGCGGCAGTTTGGCTCAATGCCTCGGCGCCCACCCGGATCTCGGGCAGCTCCATTGCCGGTTGCAACGCCTCCCAGCTGGTGAGAAACCGTTGGCGCGCGGCGTCGTCGGGTACCACCACCACGGCCGCCTGCACGCGCCGGGCGAGTTCGGCCAACTCGCTCATGCGGCTGCGCGCGGTGAGCGCATGAACGCGGAAACGATCGGGATGTCGTTGAATGACATCGATCGTGCTGAGGCCAATGGAGCCGGTGGCGCCAAGAATGGTGATGTGCCGCATGCGTGTTGCGCTCATAGAACCAGAAGCATGGCCGCCGGCGCCACCGGCAGCACGGCGTCGATACGATCGAGCACGCCACCGTGGCCCGGCAGCAGCCGGCTGGAATCCTTGCGCCCTGCCCGTCGCTTGAGAAGTGATTCGAAGAGGTCGCCGGCAATGGAGAGTGCCGCCAGCACCAGGCCCCAGAGCAGCAGCCCCGCCCAGCCCCAGACCAGCAGGAGATCACCGGCCAGACTGCGCTGACCGCTGTACTGCGACCAATACGCCAGCGCGGTGAGCAAGATGAGCACGCCGACCACGCCGCCCACGGCGCCCGACCAGGTCTTGCCAGGGCTGATGCGCGGTGCGAGCTTGGCCCCCCCCACAGCACGCCCTACAAAGTAGGCCGTGATGTCGGCAGCCCACACGATCGCCAGCAGTGAAATGAGATAGAGCACCCCACGCTCGTAGGCCGCGAGCATGGCCGTGGCGGCCGCCGGCACCGCCAGCAAGCCAAAAGCCGTGAGCAACAAACTGAAGGGGATATCGTTGACCCGCGCCACCACCAGATAGATGACGGCGATCAGCCAGCCCACCACGGCCCACAGCCAGAGGCGGCCGAATATCATGCCGAAGGCACGTTCGCGTTCGATGGAGCCAGGCGCAAACATGCCTTGATCGGCCGAAAGCACTTCGTAGAGGGCAGCGCCCAGATAGGCGTAATCGAGCCAGAGCCGCAGGAGCAGCCACACCGCGAGGATGAGGGTAAGAAACGGCAGAAAGCGCTGCCAACCAACGCGGCGTCGCAGCAACAGGTGCGATAGGCGCGCCATGCCGGAGCTTTCTTCGCCGCTTTCAGCGGCAGGCACGCGCGTATGGTCGGTAAGCGAGTATGGCGCGAGCGTCATGCGCCACCATTCCACCAGCGCGAGCACCATCACGACCAGCAGGAAAGCG
>JAJUJN010000261.1 GCA_029265335.1 Alcaligenaceae bacterium | reverse complement strand
GGGCGAGTTGAGGTATTTGGGTTCGCCGGGTGCGATCAGGCGGCCGCCAAAGCCCACCAGGTGGCCGCGGGCATTGCGGATGGGAAAGGTGATACGTTGACGAAAACGGTCGTAACGGCGCCCGTCTTCGGACTCCACCACCAAGCCACATTCCACCAGGAAGGCGGCCATGGTGGGGTCGTCGTATTCGGTAAATACCTGCTTCAGGGCCTGGCGATCGCCCGGCGCCCAACCCAGGCCATAACGGCCGGCAATTTCGCCCGACAGACCGCGGCCTTTGAGGTAGTCGATGGCCGCGTGTGCGCCCCGCAGCTGGCGACGGTAAAAGCGATCGGCCGCCTCGAGCGCCTGCCCGTGACGCGATTCCACGGCCTGCTGCGCCCGACGCGCTTCGCGGGCGGCGCGCTGGCTGCGCTGGGGGCCGGCGTCGGGCACTCGCAGGCCCACCGAGTCGGCCAGTTGGCGCACGGCTTCTGGAAAGCTCGCGCCCTGGTGCTCCATGAGAAAGCGCAACGCGGTGCCATGCGCTCCGCAGCCGAAGCAATGGTAGAACTGCTTGCTGGGGCTGACGGTGAAGGAAGGCGTTTTTTCGTTATGGAAGGGGCACAGACCAATGAGGTTGGCCCCGCCCTTGCGCAGGTCGACATAACGCCCCACCACGTCGGCAACATCGACGCGGTCGAGCAGCTCCTGGATGAAAGTATCCGGGATCATGCCAGCGCTGTGCGATCAGCCCTTCAGTTTGGCGGCAAGTTGCTTGGACACCTGCCCCATGTCGGCGCGACCGGCCAGGCGCGGCTTGATGCGGGCCATGCCCTGACCCATGGCGGCCGGCCCACTCACGCCTTCTGCAGCCAGTTCCTGCACCACCTCGTTGATGGCAGCCTCCACTTCGGCGGCGTCGGCCTGCTGGGGCAGAAACTCCTGCAAGACGTCGATCTCGGCCAGCTCCTGCGCGGCCGATTCGGCTCGCCCTGCCTGTTCGTAGGCGGCGGCCGATTCGCGACGCTGCTTGACCTGACGTTCGAGAATGGCGGTGACTTCCGTGTCGTTCAACTCGCGGCGCTCGTCGATTTCGCGCTGCTTGATGGCCGCCTGAACCAGGCGCAGAGTGCCCAGGCGAGCGCTATCGCGCGCGCGCATGGCCTGCTTGACTGCGTCGGCAAGCTTGAGTTTGAGGGAGGTGTCGGTCATGATTGATCTCCGCTAGTGAACGACGAAAGCCGCCAACGGGCATTCCCGTGGGCGGCTCGTGAATGTAGCAGCCGAAGCTGCTCGGCCGATGGTCCTCGCCGATAGCCCGCGCTGGCCTGCCTACGCGTTACAACAATAACGCAAGACGATAACGCTTTAGCTGACGTTAGCGGTACGCGGCGCGCCGGGCCTGCGCGTGCTGGCTCAGTAGAGCCGCGGCGGCAGTTGCTGGCTACGCAGACGCTTGTGATGACGCTTCACCGCGGCAGCAGCCTTGCGCTTGCGCTCGGCGGTGGGCTTCTCGTAATACTCACGAGCACGTAGCTCGGTAAGAAGACCGGTTTTTTCGATGGTGCGCTTGAAGCGACGCAATGCAACTTCAAACGGCTCGTTTTCTTTCAGTCGAATAGTGGGCATGCAGGTGCACTTCCTCGTTTTTATTCCAACAATATCTTAAACAACAATCTAGGTAGCCATAAACTATAGCACGGATGTGAGATACTATCAAGGTCTTGTTTGCCAACGTTGTCGCGAGGGCGTCCCGCATGTCGCAATCTCCTTCCCAGCCCAACCAGTTCGATAAAAAATCCGAAGCCTGGTCGGCCCGCTTCAGTGAACCGATGTCGGATCTGGTCAAGCGCTACACCGCTTCGATCGACTTCGACAAACGCCTGGCCGCGGTGGATATTCAGGGCTCACTGGCCCATGCCGAAATGCTCGCCGCCACCGGCATTATCAGCGCAGCCGATTACCAGGCCATCGAGCGTGGCATGGCCCAGATTCTGCAAGAGATCGAAGCCGGGCAAATGGAATGGTCGCTCGACCTCGAAGATGTGCATCTGAACATCGAAAAACGTCTGGTGGAGCTGGTCGGCGACGCCGGCAAGCGGCTGCACACCGGGCGCTCGCGCAACGACCAAGTCGCCACCGACATCCGCTTGTGGCTGCGCGGAGAGATCGACATCGCCCTCGATTTGCTGCGTCAGTTGCAGCATGCCTTGGCGAACCTGGCGAAGGAACATGCCAGCACCATCCTGCCCGGCTTCACCCACTTGCAGGTGGCTCAGCCGGTCACCTTCGGCCACCATCTGCTGGCCTACGCCGAGATGTTTGCCCGCGACGCCGAGCGGCTGCAAGATTGCCGGCGGCGGGTCAACCGTCTGCCGCTGGGTGCCGCCGCACTGGCAGGCACGTCGTTTCCTATCGACCGTGAGCGGGTGGCGCGCACCCTGGGCTTCGATGAAGTGTGCCGAAATTCGCTGGATGCGGTGTCCGATCGCGACTTCGCCATTGAATACTGCGCCGCTGCCGCCCTGATCATGACCCACATCTCCAGATTGTCAGAAGAGCTGGTGATCTGGATGAGCCCGCGGGTGGGATTCATCGAGCTGGCCGACCGCTTCTGCACGGGCAGCTCCATCATGCCGCAAAAGAAGAACCCCGACGTGCCCGAGCTGGCGCGCGGCAAGGCAGGACGCGTGTATGGGCACCTCATGGCTTTGCTTACCCTGATGAAGGCGCAACCGCTGGCCTACAACAAAGACAACCAGGAAGACAAAGAAGGCCTGTTCGACACCGTAGACACGGTGCGCGACACGCTGCGCATCTTTGTCGACATGATCGGCGGCATCGAGGTGCGGGCCGATGCCATGCGCGACGCTGCTCTCCAGGGCTATGCCACGGCCACCGACCTGGCCGATTATTTGGTGAAGCGAGGCCTGCCGTTCCGCGACGCTCACGAAGTGGTGGCCAAGGCGGTTCGCGTCTGTGTGGATCGCGGTTGCGACCTCGCCGATCTCAGCGTGAACGAGCTCCAGAGCTTTCACCCTGATATCGGTAACGACGTTCACCAGGTGCTTACGCTCGAAGGTTCCGTGGCGGCCCGAAATCATGTGGGTGGCACGGCGCCCGAACAAGTGCGCGCCGCTGCCCAGGCCATGCTTGAGGCCACCTCCGCCTAAGCTCTGCAGGCGCGCCCGGGCGCGCCTTTTTTCTACTTATTACAATCGCGTCACCATTGACCGTGATGGTTGTGCCGCAATCGCGGCGCTGAACCGTGCTGGGCGCTCACCGCATTGTTCCGCGCTGGCGTCCAGAGCCATAGGAGATTTGTCATGGCGTTGTCCAACGTCCGTCATTTGCTGCCTTCGGCCCTGCTGGCCGGTTTGATGTCGTTTTCTGTTGCCGCCCAGGATTGGCCCACACAGCCCATCCGGCTGCTGGTGGGTTCGCCTCCGGGGGCGCCTTCCGATATTGTGGCGCGCACCATTTCGGAACAGTTGGGCACTTCGCTCGGTCAGCCGATCGTGGTCGAGAACCGTCCGGGAGCAGGCCTCAACCTTGCCGCTGGCGCAGTGGCCTCGGCGGCGCCCGATGGTCACACCTTTCTGGTGACTTCAGACACTGTGATGACGGTAAACCCCCTCATCTACAGCAACCTGAACTTTGACGCTCGCACCGATCTCACCCCTGTTTCGGCGTTGGCCAGCTTTACCCAAATGATGATCTGCAACGCCGACCGCAATATCCATACGCTGCCAGAACTGCTGGAACGAGCCCAGACCGAAGAACTCACCTATGCTTCGGGCGGCTCCGGCGTGCCGGGTCACCTGGCAGC
>JAJUJN010000032.1 GCA_029265335.1 Alcaligenaceae bacterium | reverse complement strand
GGCCGCCGCCAGATGATTCTTGGCGGTGTTTACCGCAATGCGATAGAGCCAGGTGTAGAAGGCGCTTTCGCCGCGAAAGCCCGGTATGGCGCGATAGGCCTTGATGAAGGCTTCTTGCGCCACGTCTTCGACCTCAGCCGGATCACGTATCAGTCGCGAAAGCAAACGAAAGATCTTGCGCTGGTATTTGACGACCAGCAGCTCGAAGGCTTTTTTGTCGCCGTTCTGCACCCGCTCCACAAGAATGGCGTCGGCTTCGCGCTCGCTCATGATCCCTCCGCCGTGCCGCGCTGGGCGCTCCAGCGAGCCGCCACCAACAAGCGGCGCCAGTGATCACCCGGCACCATAGGCCGCCACAGGGTGAGGCGCAAGGGTTGACGCGAGCGGGCGCCGGTATGAGTGCGACAATGGCCGACACCGGCCAGGTGGATCCAGAGACTGCCTGGCCCAATAGCCACCGCGGATGGGCACAGATGGGCCCTGCGCCCCCGCCGCTGCCACGACCACAGGCCTGCAGCGCCTACGCGCACACGCACCGGGTGGCGATGCCTCCAACCCGGGGCCCGCGCCGTGACAGACACGGCAAGCCCACTGCGACGGCCGGCCGGTACTGGCGTCATCACACGCGCTTGACCAGCATCGATCCGTTCGTGCCGCCAAATCCGAATGAGTTCGATAGCGCGTTCTGAATGGGAATCTCGCGAGCACTGTTGGCACAGTAGTCGAGATCGCATTCGGGGTCTTGCTCGAAGATATTGATGGTGGGCGGGGACACCTGATGGTGAACCGCCAGCGTGGTGAAGACCGCCTCGATGCCGCCAGCCGCCCCCAGCAGGTGGCCAGTCATGGACTTGGTGGAGTTGACCACCAGCTTGTAGGCATGGTCGCCGAAGGCCAGTTTGACGGCCTCGGTTTCGTTCTTGTCGCCCAGTGGCGTCGAAGTGCCATGAGCGTTGACATATTGCACTTCGTCGGGGTTGATTCCGGCGTTGCGCACGGCGTTCAGCATGCCGCGGCGAGGTCCGTCGCGGTCGGGCGCGGTGATGTGATAGGCATCCGCGCTCATGCCGTAACCGGCAAACTCACCGTAGATTCGGGCGCCGCGTCGTTTGGCGTGCTCGTATTCTTCGAGCACCAGTACGCCGGCGCCCTCACCCAGCACAAAGCCGTCGCGATCTTTGTCCCAGGGGCGCGAGGCGGTTTTGGGGTCGTCGTTGCGTGTCGAGAGCGCGCGGGCGGCGGCAAAGCCCCCGATGCCCAGCGGCGACACGGTAGATTCGGCACCGCCGGCAATCATCACGTCGGCATCGCCGTATTCGATCAGACGAGCGGCATCGCCGATGCAGTGCAAGCCCGTGGTGCAGGCAGACACCACCGAATAGTTCGGACCCTTGAGGCCGTAATGGATGGAAAGGTGCCCCGAGATCATGTTGATGAGCGAACTGGGCACGAAGAAAGGCGAGATGCGTCGCGGACCGCGTTTGAGCAGTTCCGCGTGGGTTTCTTCGATGCGCGGCAACCCACCGATACCTGACCCGACGATAACGCCGATACGGTCGGCATTGGCCTCGGTAACCTCAATGCCGCTGTCGGCCCAGGCTTGCATACCGGCGGCCAGCCCATAATGGATGAAGGTGTCCATGTTGCGGGCTTCTTTGGCCGGGATGTAGCTGGTGACATCGAAGTCTTTGACTTCGCCGGCAATATGGCAACTGAAGGCGCTCGGATCGAACCGGGTGATGGTATCGATTCCCGAACGGCCGTTGACGAGATTGTCCCAGGCAGTGGAAATGTCATTGCCTATCGGGGAGACAATTCCCATACCGGTGATCACGACGCGTCGTTTCACGGTTGACTCCTGCTGTTTTTGTGCAGTCTGGCAAAAAGCAAGGGCGGCTACGAGCCGCCCTGACGTCGTACGCAGGCGCGGCGCGACTAGGCCGCGCCTGCGCGCTCCGCGATCTGGGCGACGGTTTACTTCTTGAGGTGATTATTGATGTAATCGAGGACCAGCTGCACGGTGGTGAGCTTTTCGGCTTCTTCGTCGGGGATCTCGGATTCGAACTCGTCTTCGAGGGCCATGACGAGTTCAACCATGTCGAGCGAGTCGGCACCGAGGTCGTCAACAAAGGCGGATTCATTTTTGACTTCGGCTTCGTTGACGCCGAGTTGTTCAGCGACGATTTTCTTGACGCGCTGTTCGATGCTTTCCATGCAGATCTCCAAAGGTCAAATCCTGCGAATTATAGCCAAGAGCCACACCATGCAACTCTTGGATAGGAAAAAGTTGGCACACTGCCTACTGCATATACATGCCACCATTGACATGCAGTTCGGCACCCGTGATGTAGCCGGCGCGCGGCGAGGCCAAAAACCCCACCGCCGCTGCGATATCGTCGGGTGAGCCCAGCCGACCGAGCGGAATCTGCTCGACCAGGGCTGAGGTTTGCTCTTCACTCAGGGCGCGGGTCATATCGGTATCGATGAAACCCGGCGCCACACAATTCACGGTAATGTTGCGGCTGCCGAGCTCGCGAGCCAGCGCACGCGACATGCCAGCCACCCCCGCCTTTGCGGCGGCGTAGTTGGCCTGACCCGCGTTGCCGCTGGCGCCAACGACCGAAGTGATATTGATGATACGACCCCAGCGGGCCTTCATCATGCCGCGCAGCACCGCCCGCGACAGGCGAAAGACGGCGGCCAGATTGGTGTCGATCACCGCCGACCAGTCTTCGTCTTTCATGCGCATGGCGAGGTTGTCGCGTGTGATGCCGGCGTTGTTCACCAAGATGTGCGGACCACCCTCACGCTTGGCAATGTCGGCCAGCAAGGCGTCAACGGCAGCCGCATCGGTGACGTCGAGCAGCACGCCTCGACCCTTGTAAGCAACCAGATGCGCCTGAATGCTTTCGGCTCCTGTCGGTGAGGTGGCGGTGCCGATCACGGTGGCGCCACGCTGGGCCAGCTCATGGGCAATGGCCTTGCCGATGCCACGGGTGGCGCCGGTGACGAGAGCGGTTTTTCCTTCCAGTTCCATAGCGGTTGTCTCCGGAGCAACCAAGTTATCGCGTGGCCTCAAGGGCAACTTCGAGTGAGGCCGGATCGGTAATGGCCAGGGCAGTGATCGAGCGATCGATGCGCTTGACCAACCCGGCGAGCACTTTGCCCGGCCCACATTCCACAATGTGTGTGACGCCGTCGGCCTTCATCGCCTCGATGGTTTCCACCCACCGCACGGGATGCCAGGCCTGCCGCACCAGCGCGTCGCGGATGGCGTCGGGCTCAGACTGGCGCGCCACATCGACGTTGTTGATCACGGGCACGCTCGGAGTCTGCACGTCGACGCCGGCCAGCGCTTGAGCCAGCCGCGCCGCCGCGGGCTCGAGCAAGCTCGAATGAAAAGGCGCCGACACCGGCAATGGCAAGGCCCGCTTGGCGCCGGCTGCCTTCGCAGCCTCGCAGGCGCGGTCGACTGCCGCCTTATGGCCGGCAATCACCACCTGCGAAGGTGCATTGTAGTTGACCGCTTCCACAACTTGCCCCTGCGCCGCATCGGCGCAAACCTGGCGAACCGTGGCGTCATCCAAACCCAGTACGGCGGCCATGGCACCTTCGCCAACCGGCACGGCCGACTGCATGGCGTCGGCCCGCAGCCGAACCAGCCGCACCCCGTCTTCGAGTGTGAGACTGCCGGCGGCCACCAAAGCCGTGTACTCACCCAGGCTATGGCCGGCCATGACGTCGGGCACGCGACCGCCGGCAGCCACCCAGGCTGCGTAGACCGCGGCGCCTGCCGTGAGCATCACCGGTTGCGTATTGGTGGTGAGATTGAGCGCTTCGGCGGGGCCTTGCGCGATGAGCTCGGCAATGTCTTGGTCGAGCGCCGCACCAGCACGTTGCAATACGTCGGCTACGGCCGGGTTGCCCGCGAAGCCGTCGAGCATACCCGCAGACTGCGACCCTTGACCGGGAAAGACAAAAGCGATCTTCATGGCTACTGGGAGGAGATTGAATGCACCAGCGGCTCAGCGGAGCCTGGTGTTGTGGATGAATGGAATATCACAGCCGCACGAGCACGCTGCCCCAAGTGAAGCCGCCACCCACGCCTTGCATGAGGACGTTCTGACCGGCCTGAAGGCGACCATCGCGGCGGGCCGCATCCAGGGCGAGCGGCACACTGGCGGCGGAGGTATTGGCGTGTTGGTCGACGGTGATGACGACACGTTCGGTGGGCACGCCCAACCTGCGAGCGAGTGCGTTGAGAATGCGCACATTGGCTTGGTGGGGCACCATCCAGTGGATGTCTTCAAGCGGGATGCCGGCAGCTTCGCTGGCTTCTTGGGCCGAGCGGGTAAGTACGTTCACCGCAAGCTTGAACACGGCCTGGCCATCCATGCGCAAGAAAGGGTCGCCCACCACGTTGCCGTAGGCCACATTGCCAGCGGCGCAAAGAATGGGCAGCTGCGAGCCGTCGGCATGCAGGTTGGCGGCGAGGATACCCGGGCGGTCGCTGCGTTCCAGCACCACTGCGCCGGCGCCGTCGCCGAAAAGCACGCAGGTGGAGCGATCGGACCAATCGAGGATGCGGGAAAACACTTCCGCCCCGATCACGAGCGCCCGTTGCGCCCGGCCCGCCTGGATAAGGGCATCGGCCGTGGTGAGGGCATAGACGAAGCCACTGCACACCGCCTGCACGTCGAAAGCTGCACCCCCCGGGGCCTCGAGATTGGCCTGCACCACGCAAGCCGTGCTGGGGAAGACGTAGTCGGGCGTGGAAGTGGCCACGATGATGAGATCGATATCCTGCGGTTGCAGGCCGGCATCTTGCAGTGCAGCCCGCGCAGCGGCGGTGGCCAGGGTACTGGTGGTGGTGCCCTTTTCAGCCAGAAAACGCTGGCGGATACCTGTGCGCGCCACGATCCATTCGTTGGATGTTTCGATACCTTGACGCGCCAGATCGGCAGCGAGCTCGTCGTTGCTCACCTTGCGCTCTGGCAAATGGCTACCGGTTCCGGTAATGACCGAGCCTGTCATGATGCACGCACCTCCTGGGCAGCATGTGAAGAATCGGGTGCGAGCTGGCGCAACGTGCTGGCCGTGCGTTGCTGCAGGCCACCAGCCACCGCGTCGTAGGCGCGCTGGATGGCCCAGCCGTAGGCATAGGCATCGGCCGAACCATGGCTTTTGAACACGACGCCTCGCAAACCCAGCAACGCTGCCCCATTGTAACGACGCGAATCGAAGTCTTCGCGCAAGCGTCGCAACACAGGGTAGGCGGCGAGCCCTGACATGCGTGATGGGAGGTCGCGCTGGAACTGCTGTCGGATCATGCCACCAATCATGCGCGCCAAGCCCTCGGTGGACTTGAGCACCACATTGCCCACGAAGCCATCGCAGACGACCACGTCGACCGAGCTTTGAAAGATCTCGTTGCCTTCCACGTTGCCGTGAAAATTGAGCTTACTGGCTCGCAGCAATTCGGCGGCCTCCTTGACCACTTCGTTGCCCTTGATGACTTCTTCACCGACGTTGAGCAAACCCACGCGCGGATTCTCGCGACCTTCGAGCGCTGCCGCCAGAGCCGATCCCATGATGCCGAACTGCAGCAAATGCTCGGCCGAACAATCGACGTTGGCGCCGAGGTCGAGCATGATGGTGCCGCCACCCTTCCCATCTGGAATGGCAGCAGTGAGCGCCGGCCGATCAATGCCCGGGAGCATCTTGAGCACATAGCGCGTGATGGCCATCCAGGCGCCCGTATTGCCGGCGGAAACGCAGACATCGGCCTTGCCTTCCTTTACCAGCGTGGCGGCCACGCGCATTGAGGAATCCTTCTTGCGCCGCAAAGCCACCTCGACCGGGTCGTCCATGGTGACCACCTCGGACGCCGACACTATCTGCAGCCGTTCGCGCACAGAGGCTTCGACCTGGGTCAGGTGGCTGCCGATGGCGTCTGCCTGACCGACAAGCAAAAAACTGGCCTGGGGTTCTCGACGGCAGAAGTTGATGGCAGCAGGCACCGTCACGGGCAGGCCGTGGTCGCCTCCCATGCAGTCGATCGCGATTCGAACCATTCGGTGGAAATGCCCTTCGACCGGTGTCAGTCGTCGCTCTTCGTTTTCAGCACCTTGCGGCCGCGGTAATAGCCATTGGCCGAAATATGGTGGCGCAGGTGGAGCTCACCGGTGGTGGGCTCGATGGCGGTGGGCGGATTGCCCAAGGCATCGTGCGAGCGACGCATGCCGCGCCGGGATGGGGACTTCTTGTTTTGTTGAACAGCCATGACAACTCCTGGAAACGGCGCGAATTGTAAGCGATCTACGCCAGATGGAAAAACAGCCCGAGCAAGCACGGGAAGAAATACAATAAAAAACGAGTTCGGGCTCTGCGCCAAAGCGTCACCAGCGGTGCACGCCCTAGTGACGGACGCTCAGGCGCTCGCACCAAGCCCAGCCGACATACTTAACGGGACCTGCCCCCCGATTTGCCAGGTGATTTACCCGAACGAGAGCTGGGCTCATCGTGTTGCGTTTCGTCGGCAGCGGAATCGTCGCCACCTTGGTTGGGCTGCTCACGCAGCCGAGCCAGTTCGGCAAACGGATGAGGCGGCTCGGCGATGGCATCACCTGCCGACTTTGGCAAGGGTACGGGGCACACCTCGTGCAATGCGATATAGGGCAAGGCCAGAATCAGTTCGTCTTCGATCTCGGCGAAGAGGTCGAGACGACCGCGACACAGAACCGGCTCCACATCGAGCGTGTCTTCGGTGGCGGGATCGGATTCAGCATCGGCTTCGTTGGCTTCTTCGAGCTCGGCTTCGGTGGGCACCAGCTGCAACAGCACCCGACTGTGCACTGCCTGCTCCACGGGTTGCAAACACCGCTGACAGATCATTTGCACCGAGGCCGACACTTCGAGATCGAGCAGCTTGCGCTCGAAGGCGTCTGGCTGACCTTGCACCGCCCAGTTCACTTGCCCCAACTGCTCTTGCGGCAAACCTTCGAGCAAACGCTTGAGCTCGTTCACGCTGAAGCGACCCGCAGTAGTTTGCCCCAGACGCACCACCTCGAGGGCATCGAACTGACGCATAGCATCGATATTCATGCCATTGCCTGCACTCTTGTTGGCACCACGCTATAGCCCAAGCCTAAAAACGAACAGCCCTTTGAGCCGACGCCCCTGGACCAAAGCCCTATACCTATACTTTGCTTCGCCTATAAAACATTAACTACCACTAAGCGCGAGCGAAAGTTCGGCAAAAGCGTAAAATACTAACCCGATCCCAAAACCGCGTCAACGACACAGTCACCCTGCATGCCAAGCGTCCCCACCCTCATCCTCGCTTCGACTTCGCCCTATCGCCGGCAATTGCTGGAACGCTTGCGCCTACCGTTCCGTTGTGAAGCTCCGCACGTAGACGAAACGCCCTTGGCGAATGAAGCGCCATTGGATCTGGCTCTGCGGCTCGCTCAGGCCAAAGCCGCCGCCGTGGCCACGCGCGAGCCCGACGCCGCAGTGATCGGTTCCGATCAGGTGGCCCTGTGCAACGGCACCGTGCTCAGCAAGCCGGGCAGTCATGAGCGGGCCAGAGCCCAGCTGCAGAAGATGTCCGGCAACACGGTGGTGTTTCATAGCGCGGTAGCGGTGCTGCACGGCGAACGAACGCTGATTTGGAGTGTGCCCACTACCTGTCGCGTGCGAGAACTCGACGCAGCCAGCATCGAGCGCTACCTGGAGTTGGAAAGCCCCTACGATACCGCCGGCAGCGCCAAGGCCGAAGGCTTGGGCATCGCCTTGATGGAATCCATCGAAAGCCCCGATCCCACCGCGCTCATTGGCCTGCCTCTCATCAGCCTGGCGGCCCGCTTGCGGGAACTCGGCCTCGACCCCCTCAAACCCGGCATCGTTACAGCATGAGGGGCACCTTGCATCTATTGCCAGTGGGCCTGGGCGAGGCAGACGCCTCGCTATGGTTACCGGCTGCGGCTCGCGAGCAAATGGCCAAGCTTGATTGCTTCATTGTGGAGAACGCCAAAACGGCGCGCGCTTGGCTGAAACAAATCGGCACCTCACACGCCCTGCCCGACATCACCATGAACGTGATCAGTCGCAAAACCGACGAACGCACTCTGATGCAATGGCTGGAGCCTCTCACCCAGGGTGTGGATATCGGCGTGATGTCGGAGGCGGGTTGCCCGGCCGTCGCCGACCCTGGCGCCCGGGTGGTGGCCTGCGCCCACCGGATAGGCGCCGTGGTGCGTCCGTGGACGGGGCCTTCTTCGTTGCTGCTGGGACTGATGGCAAGCGGGCTCGACGGCCAGCGCTTTGTCTTTCATGGCTATGCGCCCATCAAGCCGGCCGAACGTGCCAGCCGGCTGCGCCAGTGGGAGCAACAATCAGCACGTCAGCAGCAAACTCAGATCTTGATCGAGACGCCTTACCGCAACGTGGCGATGTGGCAAGCGCTGATCGACACTTTGCGCGACGACACCCGTCTGTGCGTGGCTCGTAGCCTCACCACCCCTCAGGAATGGGTGCGCACGCTCACCGTGGCGCAGTGGCGCCAAAAGCCACCGCCCGAACTCGATCGCCACCCCACGGTTTTTCTGTTCCAGACGGCCTGACTCGCGTCACGCTGCACGCGCAAGCTCTACAGCATGATGTTCGGCCACGAATTGACCTGCGGCACAGACCGCTCTTGCCATGACTTCTGAAAATTATTCCGTCATTGTGTTCGACTGGGATGGCACCTTGATGGACTCCACCCCAGCCATCATTGCAGCCATCCAGGGCGCCTGTCGCGATCTCGGCCTGCCGGTGCCACCCGACGAGGCGGCCGGATGGGTGATCGGTTTGGGATTGGCCGATGCCATGCGATCGGTAGTGCCCGAGCTTGAGCCTGAGCAATGGAACCGCTTCTCGGAGCGTTATCGCTTTCATTACTTCAGCCGCGACCCGGAGCTGCGCCTCTTTCCGGGAGTTGAAGACATGCTTCACCGCTTGAGTCTGGCTGGTGCCCAACTGGCCGTGGCCACTGGCAAGAGTCGCCAGGGCCTGGATCGCTCGCTGCAAGCCACCGGCTTGGCCTCCGCTTTTGCCGCCACGCGCTGCGCTGACGAAACCTTCTCGAAACCGCATCCTGCCATGCTGCATGAGTTAATGGATGAACTCATGGTGGAAGCTGCTGCGACCGTGATGATCGGCGACACTTCACACGACCTCAATATGGCCCGCAACGCGGGCGTTCATGGTGTGGGGGTCAGTTATGGCGCTCATCCCCTGGCAGAGTTGGAAGGCGCCGAGCCCCGCGTGGTCGTGCACAGTGTGCCGGAGCTCACCGAATGGCTGCAGACACGGGCTGCGGCACGCTGATCCAGCGGCTGCGCCCAAATGGCTCATAAGGCAGGCTGTCGCAGCCCGGCCTTCACATGGCGGCGGGTTGCCTGCGCGGCTCGCCGAGAGCTTCCAGCAATCGAGCGCATACGTCGGGCAGCGGCGCTTCCAGCCGCATGGGTTTACCATCGATAGGATGCTCGAACTCGAGCCTGGAAGCGTGCAGAAACATGCGCCGGAAGCCCCAGGTTCTAGCCAGCTCAAGGCGTATGGGGTCGGAGCCATATTTATCGTCGCCGGCGATAGGATGGCCCGCATGCGCCAGGTGCACGCGAATCTGGTGCGTGCGTCCGGTGCGGAGTTCGGCTTCTACCAGGCTGAAGTTGGGCCACTGCCGCTGCAGCGTTATCACCGTGTGGGCGGCCTGCCCTTCGTTGTCGACTCGCACGCGACGCTCGCCGCTGCGCGTAGTCCACTTGAGCAGCGGGGCACGCAGGTGCTGCCGATCGTTGTGCCAGGCGCCTTCTACCAGCGCCAGATAATATTTGCCGGCGCGGTTCTCGCGCAGCGCCGCGTGCATGCCCAGCAAGGCGCTGCGCCGCTTGGCCAGGATCAACAAGCCTGAGGTGTCGCGATCGAGTCGATGCACCAGCTCCAGGAAGCGCCCCGCAGGACGCGCGGCCCGCAGCTGCTCGATCACACCGAAGCTCACACCGCTGCCGCCATGCACCGCGACTCCTGCAGGCTTGTCGATCACCAACAAGGTGTCATCTTCGTAGATGACGGGAAACTGGGCGGGTGGCGCGCCAAGCTGTTGCTGCGCCGGCACTCTCCAGGGCGGCACACGCACGACATCACCCGCGGCCAGCCGATGATCCACCGGTACCCGCCCCTTGTTGACACGAACCTGGCCACCCCGAATCGCCTTGTAGAGGTGACTCTTGGGCACGCCTTTGCATTCGCGCATGAGGAAGTTATCGAGGCGCTGCCCGGCGTGATCGGGGCTGACTTCCACCCAGCGGACTTCGGGGTGGCGTGGAGACGAGGACATTGGGTTTTGCACCATGCGCAAAGCAGCATATAATTCGTTGGCCTGATACTGGATCAGGTGGGCAGCTGGCATGCCAGCGTCGAGACGCGCCCCTTCGGTACCCCCGCAGAACAAGAATCCTCCGGGTGGCCATGGCAGCGTTTCCGTTAACAGCCAACTGCACGGGGCAAACAAATTGTACTAGCCCGTCCCACCTGTTCCCTTCGGCCCGTCATGGCGCCGCACGCCCGGCACCGATTCCGCATATTCGAATCGCTGCCCACCGCGCGTAGTCGCCGACACCAGCATCACACCGCAAGCCATCCGATTCGCACCAGGATGCGCGGCCAGAACGTCAACTTATTACGTTCCCCTGCGCATCCGTTGGCCTAGTTTGTTCCCAATATGCTCCTGCTTCCCGGTCACCGCCCCTCCAGAGCTTCGCGCCACAACGCGCGAGCACGGTCGGTCGTGCCCTGGCCAGCAGGCTGTTGCCGCTCGTTTCGCGTTACGGAACACTTCTATCCCACCGCAATACGCGCTCCCGGGCGCGTTGTGCCGATCTGATGTCATCGCCCCCGCACCGCGGGGGCCGGTGTCGTGCTGCCTGTCTGCATGCCTGACGGACCGCTGGCGGTGCGCCGATCTTCGGCGTGCCAACCCTACGGAGATAGTCGTCCATGAAGCGCATGCTGTTCAACGCAACGCACCAAGAAGAACTGCGCGTTGCCATTGTCGATGGCCAGAGGCTCATCGACCTCGATATCGAGACCGCCGGACGCGAACAGCGCAAAGGCAATATTTACAAGGGTGTCATCACCCGCATCGAACCCAGCCTCGAAGCCTGTTTTGTCAATTATGGCGAAGAGCGCCACGGCTTCCTGCCCTTCAAGGAAGTCGCTCGCAGCTACTTCAAAGAGGGTGCCGACGTACG
>JAJUJN010000252.1 GCA_029265335.1 Alcaligenaceae bacterium | reverse complement strand
CGGTCGGCCTTGCGGGCGACTCTTGATCCATTCGATCGCGGCATCCGTTTCCAGCGTAGTGCGATATCGACGCGCACGGGGGTCGGTAAGCGGCACTTCCTCAACCTGGCCATCCTGAATAATGACCAGGGGCGACACGTAGTAGGCGTTTTGCTGCTCGAAATTGAGGTTGTCGGGCGGCGCACCGCAGCTTTGCTCCGGCACGAAGATGCCGCCTGCATCCAGACATTGCAAGCCCGGTGCGTCGGCTTGCGGTCCCAAGGCATGCATGGGTTGGCAGGTGTTATCGGCAAAATAGCAGGCACCACGGTTGGCGCCGCCATGCTCTGCGCGAGGAACAAAGCCGCACGCATAAGTGCCGAGGTCGGCAATGCCACCAGCGGTGGAATCGATGGAAGCCGGCACGCCGGCCACCCAGCCGTAGAAATAATCCCAGCCCAGCACCGCGGGGGTGAAGTTGCCGTCGGGGTTGTGCTCTGGGCCAGCCAGGTGGAATTTGCCGAACAGCGCGCTCTTGTAGCCCGCTTCGCGCAACATCATGGGCAACGTGGTTTCGTAGGGCGACACCTGCGAGTTGGCGAGGTCGAGCGGGCCCAGGGCCGGAAACACACCGGTGCGCGTGGGGTAACGCCCGGTCATGATGCCGGCGCGACTGGGGGAGCACTCTGGCATGGCCCAGGCATTGCGGAAGCGCACCCCGGCGTCGGCCACAGTGTCGATATTGGGCATCTGGGGCGGGGTGACACCGCCGTAACCGAAGCTGGCCATTTGATCGATGCCAACGTCGTCCATGATCACCAACAGAATGTTGGGCGCAGCCACCGGGGTAGGGTCGGGCGGAGCAGAATCGTCGCTGCTGCAGGCCGCGAGCGCCGCCAAAGCGGCAAGGCTGAGGTATCGAGCATTGAGTAAGGGCATGAGGTCTCCTCCGAAAGGCGGCTCGCAGCTGGAAATAATTCTTGTTCACCCGAAAGCTTACAGGCAAAACGTTAAGAATTGATATTTTTCTTGTTACGTCAATACATGATCAGAATGCACGATGGCGACAGTTAACAGAAGTCACCGAAGCATTCGCAACCAGATTTGCGTATAGCACACATTAAGTGCGGGAATATTAAAACATTTCTTTACCGCCGCTTTTGCTCTCCCTTACAAAATCCGTCCCCGGTTCAACACCCCCTTCGGGTCGAACAGATCCTTCAGTTGCTTCATGATGGCGAGTTCGTCGGCGGTGCGGCTATGGTGCAGAAAAGGTTTCTTCACTACGCCCACACCGTGTTCGGCAGAGATCGAGCCGCGATACTCTTCGGTGGCCGCGTACACGCTAGCCTCCACGTGGTGCAGCTCGGTCGGATCGGCATAGGGGCCGGTGAGCAGGTGCAGGTTGTCGTCGCCCAGGTGACCAAAGAAGAGATGGTTGGTCTGGGGGTAACGTTGCTGCAATTGTTCGTTCATCTGCTGCACAAATTCGTCCATTCGCGCTACGGGAATGGCGATGTCGAAGGCGGCGAAGGGCTTGAGCGCTGCCAACAGCTCGGCCACCGTTTCGCGGTAGGCCCAAAGGCGCTGGTTGTCTTCGAGCGATTGCGCCACGATCACGTCGTCAACCACCCCATCTTCCAGTGCCTGGCCCAGGGCGGTTTCGAGTTGTTCTCGATCGTGGGCGTCGTCCACTCCTTGTGTTTCGATCAAGGCGTAAACGGCCGCGCTCTGGTCGAAGGCGGGGCGGAGCTTGCCGACTTTGCAGCTGGCCTGCATGAAGTCGTCCCACATGAGCTCGAAGGCCGAGAGGCCTGGGAGCGCGCGCCGGAGGTCGCGAACCAGGCGCGTGGCGTGAGCGAACGTGGGCAGGGCGCAGAGCGCGGCAGTGCTGGTGAGGGGGCGGGGCGAGAGCTTGAGCACCAGGCGAGTGATCACGCCCAACGTGCCTTCGGCGCCAATGAACAGATGCTTGAGGTCGACGCCGGTGGTGTTTTTGGTGATGGCTCCCATGAGGTCGAGCAGACGGCCGTCGGGCAGGGCCACTTCCAGGCCAAGCACAAGCTGGCGCATGGTGCCATAGCGAATCACGCGATTGCCGCCGGCATTGGTGGCCGCGTTGCCGCCCACCTGGCAAGAGCCGCGTGCTCCCAGATCCAGCGGAAAGCTCCAGTCGTGGGATTCGACCTCGCGTTGGAGGTTTTCGAGGACGACGCCGGCCTGCACCACCGCGGTGCCGCCCACCGTGTCGATCTCTTCGATAGCGTCGAGGCGTGAGAGCGACAACACCACCTCGCCCGGCTGAGGCGTCGCCCCGCCGGTGAGGCCGGTGAGCCCGCCCTGGATGACCACGGCCTGGCCGTGCTCGGCGCAGCAGCGCAAGGCTGCGGCCACTTGGGCGGGAGTGCGTGGTTTGATCACCAGTTCGGGCGTGAGGTGTGGAGCTTCGCTCCAGTCTCCCGCCAGAGCAGTGTGGGCTGCTGGGTCGCGCGACAAGGCGTCGCTGCCCAGTTCTTTTTCCAGGGCCTCAAGAAACGCGGTGGTTGAGCTCATGGGGATGTGGGAAAGGTGGATGTGGGAAAGGTGGTACGGGGTAGGCTGGTGATTGACAGCCGACCGAGAGTGGCAACGACGGCGCTAGGGTTGAAGGAGTTTGGCTGCGAGTGCTCCTTCCGCCACCAGTTGGCTCACCAGTCTACGCAAAGTGTCGGCCACAAGTCGACCGGCGGGTGTAAGGGGGCGGTCGTCGAGCCATACCAACGACTGCGTGCGCACCAGCTCTGGCTCCACGATAGGTCGGCTCACAAAAGGTGGGTTCTGCGCATAGGGAAAGGTGTCCGGGGGCATCACGGCACAGCCCAGACGAGCCAGCATGAGGCTGCGCAGCAAGCCGGCGTCGTTGATTTCGATGCGTACGTTGATTTTCACCCGGAGATCAAGCGCGGTGCGCTCCACCAGCCGCCTCAGGTCATGATTGCGATCGGGCGAAATCAGCGGAAAGGCGGCCAGCTCGCGGAAGGGGATGGGGTGGGGTTGCTGGCCCAGAAATTCGGGCGACCCCACCAGGTGCAGGCGTTCTTCCACCAAAGGCACGATGTTGAGACGCGGCATCTCGAAAGCCGTGGGGAGCACGGCCAGGTCGACGCGCCGAGCTTCTACCAGGGAACGCGCGTCGTGAGAGATTGCGGTGTGGAGCTGGAGGTGCACGTCGGGCGCAGTCTGCATGAGGCTGCGATAGAGGGGAGCGGCCAGCAGCGGCGCGAGAGACCCGCCCAGGCAGAGCGCCACCTCGCCGCGCGGCTCCTGGTTGGCGGCGTGCACATCGTCGCGCAGGGTGTCCAGCTGGCGCAGTATGGCTGTGGCGCGTTCATACAGACGTTGCCCGGCGGGCGTGAGGGTGACGCCGCGGGCGTGGCGCTGGAGCACCGGGGTCTGAAGTTCGGCTTCGAGCTCAGCCAGGTGGTGGCTGAGCGTAGGCTGCGTGACGTGGAGTTGGCTGGCGGCAGCAGTCATGCTGCCGCACTGAGCAATGGTCACAAAATACTTCAGTTGGCGCGGGGTCATGCCGACACTCTACTGCATCTGGCCAATGGAGCGTGGCCGCCAGGGCAGCCCTGTTCAGGCACCGCTCTCCGCACTGGCAGTGGGCGCCGGCGTGGCGCCAGCCGCGCCCAGACGCGCTGCCACTTCGCGCCCGCCCAGACGGTCGATCAGCGCCTGCTGGTCGGCTTTGGCCAGAGCGTCTACGGCTTCGGGGTCGCAGATGCGCCTGAGCTCGGCTTCCATGGTTTGCAGCACGTTCGCGAATTCGGGCAGCCCGGCCAGATCGTTGATTTCTTCGGGGTCGGAGTGGAGGTCGAAGAGCTCGGGTCTGTGCCCCACGTAGTAGTGCAACTTCCAGCG
>JAJUJN010000277.1 GCA_029265335.1 Alcaligenaceae bacterium | reverse complement strand
TCTGGGTTCGCTGGTCAGGTGCAGGCTGGTCACCAACCGTGCACCGATATCATCGTGAAGGTCGCGCCTGATGCGCGAACGTTCCTGGGCAACGCCCCGCTGGTAATCAGCTCTGGCAACCTCGGCCTGGGCGAGGAACCTCAGGATGCGGCGCGCTTGCCGCTCATGCACGCGATTGAAAAGGCCGCGACCGCGCCAAGGGTAGCGCAGGGTGAGAGCAGCGAAGCTGGCGATAGCCGGCAACTCCATGGCCAAGCCGTCTTCCACCAAGCGAATCGATTGATGGGCCAGCCCGAGCGCGCTCTCACGTTCGCGAATCTCGAGCGGTGCAAACAGCGCTTGCAGCAGTTCGCGATAGCGTCTCTCGCGCTGGGCTTCCTGCGGCTCCAACACGACGGCGAGCACCCCACCAAACAAAGCGTCTTCATCGAAAGTGGTTCGACTCACCAATCGAGTCCAGAGGCGATTGCGCAAAGGCAGGTACAGAAAACCCACCAGCAGCAAGGCGATGCCCAGCGAGAGCGCTGGCGTTAAATGCAGCAACCAGATGAGCAGGGCGTCGATGACCAACAGCAGCACCACACCAAGCACCCAGATCAGAATCCGAAAAGCCCATTCGTCGAGTTCAAACAAGCGGTAGCGCGCCACTCCCAAGGCAATGCCGGAATACATCATCAGAAAGAAGGCGAAGCTCAGGCCCTGCGATACGGGTGCTGTGACGCCAATTAGGGCGGTTGCGGCTTGAGGCACCACGAACAAGGCGGCACCCAGCAAGGCCGACAGACCCACCCAGCGCAGCGCTGCGTGCGCCGTGGGATTCAGGCGATTGGCCCGCCATTGCCAGAGCGCGCACGTTACGGCTACCAAGGTTTGCACCAGTGTGATCAGGTTGCCCATGGGGCGCGGCCAAAGCTGCAGCAGATCGGCCACCAGAAGGCCGCCGAAGACCGCAAGAATCCACGACAGTCGGGCGGGGGCTACCAAGAGCCGGGGGAAGCTTAAAAAAATCGCAATCAGGGCGCAGCCAAACAACACGGCACCGCTCATGTTGATGCCACTGAGCCAGGCAAACAAAGTGCCGTTGATGGCGAGTTCACGCGTGCTGTACCACGCGGCCGGCAGGGTAAACACCAGCATCATGGCGCCGGTGAGTGCCAGCCAGCGTGCGGCCCAATCTTGCGGTCTCAATACCCACACCCAACAGCCCAGCGCCAGGCCGAGCAGCCCCGACAACACCTGCACCCAGAAGACGGGGGGCAGGCTGCTCGCTGGACGGGTGGGCAAGGGGTTGAGCGTGCCGGCTTGCCGGGCACCCTCAGGAGTTACCCAGTCGAGCTGCACTGCACCAGCCTGCATGGTGTGATGCAAAAGAGTTTGACGCTGAAAAAACTCGCGCACGGCAGCAAACGAAGGCAGCAAGCCAGGGTCTTCCACAGCATCGCTGGCGCGCAGTTCTATCCGACCCAGCCTGGAGTCGGCAACCCCGAGCTCCCCGGCAGGGCCCACGCTGAGCAGCAGGCTGCCGGGCGCCACGATCGCTCCTGGGCCCACGCTGTGTGTCACGAGCAGGCCTTGAGGGGCGGCAGTGGGGGCCAGTTGCAGGCCCAGCCACGGCGTGCGCAGAGCGCAGACAACCACCCAGGCCGCGGCGAAGATTCCCACTATCAGAATCAGCAAAAGACGCACGCCAGGAGCGGCCAGCTGACGGTGCATTCGAGCCAGATACCGGGTGGGCGGGGTCATCAGGACGCTCGCAATGAAATGGGAGAACAAAGCCGGAGCGGACGCAAGAATAGCGTTGGACTTGCATTATGCGCAATTTGCTAACGCTTTCGAAGTTTTGTGAAAACCCCCTGTTCAGGGGGTGTGAGACACACTGACTCATTTCTACACTGGGTTAGTCGAGTGTGGTACTCGCAAAATCCCTGCTGTCTCGGAGGAATCTCATGCAGAAGCGCTTGTTGGTAGCGGCCATGATGGCCAGTTTGAGTTTGGGCCTCGCCGCCTGCGGTGGCGACGACGATCCGGCACCGGCGCCCACGCCAACGCCCGATCCCGGGCCCGGGCCGTCGCCTGATCCCGGCCCCGGCCCGTCGCCCGATCCTGATCCCGGTCCTTCGCCCGATCCGGATCCTGGTCCTTCGCCCGACCCTGATCCCGGCCCCACGCCTGACCCGGGCGGTGACACTGCTGCCGTGTGCCTGCCCGACTACATGTATGCCGTGGGCAACACCTGGTCGCTCGATTATGCCGTCAGCGGTGTGGTCAACGGCACGTCGTCCACCGACGCCGAAGTGCTGCAAACCACCACGTTCAATGGTTACAACGCCTTCCAGACGCAGATCGACACCACCACGAGCTACGAAGGGGTCGGTACGGTGGAAACCACCGTGTTCAACTATGGCAACCTGCTGGCTGGCAACGTGCTCGAAGAGTACGGCAATGAGTCGTCGCTCGAAGTCATGGGCATGACCACCAACACCGTGTCGCGCTACGAGCCGCCCTGGCAGATCATGATGTGGACGCTCGCTCCCGGCGAGGTTTACAACTACACGTACACCATGATCACCGAAACCACCATCACGGGTGGCCCGGTGCCCATCCCGCCGCAAGAGAACGAAACCACCGCATCGGGCAGCTATCGCTACGATGGCCGCGAGTCGGTCACCGTGCCACTGGGCACCTTCAATGCCTGCAAGATCACTCAGATGGAAGAAGGCACGGTGAACGAGCTGTGGTATGCCCCGAGCTCCGGCGTGATGGTCAAATCCGTCAGCACCAGCGCCGAAGACGAAGTGATCACGCTCGAGATGACCGCCGGCACGGTCAACGGTAGCCCCGTGGCTCCCTGATCGCAGCTGCTGCGCGGGCTTCGGTTCGCACAAGTCCCTCTGGCGCAATATAATTCGGCTTTGCGCCAGGGGGCTTTTTTCTATGCGTCTCGTAAAACAAGCGCTCACCTTCGACGATGTGTTGCTGGTGCCCGCGTTCTCCAACGTGTTGCCACGCGACACGAGCTTGGTCACTCGCCTCACCCGCGAGATTTCTCTCAATATTCCGCTGGTGTCAGCGGCCATGGACACCGTCACCGAAGCGCGCCTGGCCATTGCCATGGCCCAGGAAGGCGGTATTGGCATCGTTCACAAGAACTTATCGCCCGAGCAGCAAGCGCGCGAAGTGGTGCGCGTAAAGCGACATGAATCCGGCGTAGTGGCCGACCCGGTCACGGTCACGCCGCAGATGCGGGTGCGTGAGGCGCTCGCCTTGCAACGCGAAAACGGCATCTCGGGTCTGCCGGTGGTGGAAGGGCGCCAGGTGGTTGGCATTGTCACCAACCGCGACCTCCGCTTCGAAGATCGGCTCGACGAGCCCATCGCCAGCGTGATGACTCCGCGAGATCGTTTGGTCACCGTGCGCGAAGGCGCCTCGCCGGCCGAGGCCCAGCAGCTCATGCATCAGCATCGCCTCGAACGAGTGTTGGTGGTCAACGACGACTTCGAGCTGCGCGGGCTCATGACGGTGAAAGACATCACCAAAAACACCGCTCACCCCAACGCCTGCAAAGATCAGCAGGGTCAACTCCGCGTGGGTGCAGCGGTGGGCGTCGGGGAGGGCACCGAAGAACGAGTGGAATTGCTGGTGAATGCCGGCGTGGATGTGATTGTGGT
>JAJUJN010000489.1 GCA_029265335.1 Alcaligenaceae bacterium | reverse complement strand
TCGCACGTCGACCAGAAAGTCTTCCAGGCCGGCGATGCCCAGATCGGGCATTCCCAGCGAACCGGCCGACACGCCGCCACCCGACACATAAATAGCGCGATAACCCTCGCGCTGGGCCAGCAAGGCATGATTGGCGTTGATGGCGCCGACGATCTGCAAAGGGCTCTCGGTGCGCAAGGCTTCCCGAAAGCGAGCTCCAGGGCTAGACATGAAGGTCTCCTGAAAAGAATGATGTTATCTGCCACGCAATTGTCATGCCAACGTGAGTGAGTGCTGTGCGGCGTGGGTGGAAACTCCAGAGAAATCAATGGTTTGAGCTTCGCTCGCTGAGCGCAAGCGTGGTGGCTCGTGTTGCAAGACGATCGTTGCAATGTTTCAATCGATTGAAACGTCATGGTTCCATGGTGAAACGTGCCCACCGTTACACGACCTTTCCTACTCGCCATCGGTTTTCATGGTTTGCGCCGGTTGCTGCAAACTGTAGCGCCCGAATATGCCGCCGCTGCGCACATCGAGCGCATCACCGCGAGTTTTGAAGAGGCCGTGGTGGCCGTACAGCAATGGCAGGCACAGCGACGGGTGGATGCGGTGATTGCCGCGGGCTCGCATGCGGCCTACCTGCGCGATCGCCTCGACGTTCCGGTCGTGTCGGTGCGGGTGGATGGCTACGACGTGATGCGCGCACTGGCGCAGGCAAGAGCCGTGACCGATTCGGTGGCCTTACTGGTGTTCGATCAGGTGCCGCCCGAACTGCAAGATTTTCTGCGAGCTTTCGCGCCGAACGTGCCAGTGCATCGTTACCGTTCTCCCGAAGAAGCGCGACACACGGTTGGCCAACTGGCCGCCAGTGGCGTGCGCGGCATCGTGGCGCCGGGGCTCGCCACCGATCTGGCCCGGCAGGCTGGCTTGCATGGCGAGTTTCTTTATTCGCCTGAGGCGGTGCGGCGGGCATTCGATGATGCGCTGGCGTTGGCGGGCGCCGCTCAGGCCGAGGCTGTTCGCCGGCAGCGCCTCGATGCCATCTTGGCCGGGCTGCACGAAGGCATCATGGCGGTGGATCGCCGTGGTGTGATCGAAACCCTCACCCCTCTCATGGCCGAATGGTTGGGTCAGCCACGTTCTCGATGGGTGGGTCGTGCATTGCACGAGGCGGCGCCCGAACTGGCCAGGCTCATCCGCCGCGATAGCACGGCGGCCCCCGAAGCTGAGACGGTCGTGACCCTGCCCGGCGGAGAGCTCGTGGTTCGGGTTCGCAGCCTGCACGAAGCTGGCGCACCCAGCGGCCATCTGTTCATCGCCCAAGAACCGGCCGCCATTCAGCAATCCGAGCGTCGCTTGCGCGGGCGCCAACGGATACAGCAGAACCGTGCGCGCTATGAGTTACACCAATTCCTCGGCGAAAGCACGGGCGTAAGACAATTGCTGAAGCTCGCACAACATTACGCTGCCACCGACAGCACGGTGTTGATTTTGGGCGAAACCGGCACCGGCAAAGAAATACTCGCTCAGGGCATCCACCAGGCGAGCCCACGAGCTCAGGGCCCGTTTGTGGCGATCAACTGCGGGGCCCTCCCTGAAACCTTGCTCGAGAGCGAGCTCTTCGGCTACGAAGAAGGGGCTTTCACCGGCGCTCGCAAAGGCGGCAAGCCAGGGCTCTTCGAGCTAGCCCACACCGGCACTTTGTTCCTGGATGAAGTGGCCGATGTGTCG
>JAJUJN010000502.1 GCA_029265335.1 Alcaligenaceae bacterium | reverse complement strand
CTCTCCCAGCTGAGCTACCGCCCCAAAGACCGCGATCATATCACGATTAACAACGCAGGTAGCCGTGAACAATCGCGCAAAAACATGGATTTTGTTTTGATCACAAACGAATGCGAGAATATGAGATTATGTGATAATTCTCTCGGATAACAAATTGCAACACTGGACATGAGCCAACACCCACATATCGGCGCCGCCCTACGTTACGTTCGTCATACCCTGCGTTTGAAGATCGAAATGGTGGCGCAGGATGCCCGCTGTACTCCCAGTAACCTCTCACGCATCGAGAACGGACGCCAGAATCCTTCCATCCCTTTGCTGCAGAATTTGGCCAAGGCACTGCAAACTCCGGTCTCGCGCCTGTTCACTCTGATTGAGGCGCCTCCCGCATCGCTGGACCCTTCAGTGCCCGACACCGCAACGCTCGGCGATCGTGAGTGGCTGGAGTTGCGGCAGCGACTCGAAATGCTCAGTCCCGAAAGACGCGAGAAGGCCATGCAAACGCTGTACTTCCTGTATCACGAACAGCTGCAAGACCAACACGCCGAAGGTGGAGGGTCCCCTCAGCGCGACCCTGCGGCCATGCACGAAGCTCTGGCTTCAGCGCGACGCAAGGTGGCGTGACGCCTTCTTGGCAGGCCGCACGTAAGCCACTGCCGCCACAAAGAACACGCCGGCCAATACCAGCTCCAGCCAACCCAGGATGGCTGAGGCGGAGCCTGGGTCGGTCATGCCTCGCACCGCTCCCTCCATCACGTAGAGGAGCGAGAGCATGGCCGCCCATTGATACGTGTAGAGCCGGCCGCGCAGCACGCCCCGCAGAGGCAGCAGCAAAGGCACCACCTTCAGAACGAGCCAAGAGCCACCTGGTCGTAGCGGCGCCAACCACAGCTCCCAGCTCAGGCAAAGCACGATCAACGCCAACAGACTCACCACGGCCACGCGTTTCCAACGAGGGTCCGGTGAGGGAAGCGTGGATGGCGAGGTTTGGGAGGAAGCTGGAGTCATGCTGGTCTCGATGAAATGATCGGCGGCACGATGCGCTGGGTGCACGTGCACAATGGCTATGGGGTCTGAGGGTGCCCTGCCCTGGCCGCCTGGCTCGTGGCTGGGGAATGTGGGCGTTCTGAACTGCCTACACCAGGCGATCGTTGTCCCGGCTCCACCGCTTCCCAGGCGCGCCACAACAGATCGGGATCGTTGGCTGATAACTCCCCCGCATCCGACAGCAACTGACGCCAGCGCCGCGCGCCCCGCAAGCCATTGGCAAAGCCCAGCAGAGGCAGCACCATGTTGCGCAGCGGTACGCCACGAGCCACTTCGCGCACACAATAGGCGTGCATGTCGGCGATGACTTGATCGTCGTCGGCCAACGGCAGATGCGGCCACATGGCTTCAGAAAGCTCACGCAACACCTGCGGGCGGTGCCAGGCTTCGCGCCCTATCATCACGCCCGCCAGCTGCGGCGCCGGCGGACTGACGGCGTGGCCTTGCCATTCTGCCAGGGCTTGCTCGCGATTCGCCAGGCCGCCATTGAGCACAAAATGGAGCTCGGGGAAGTCGCGTTGCAATTGCCGCACCACTTCGTAGCGCAGCGGCGGAATCTCGCGGTT
>JAJUJN010000527.1 GCA_029265335.1 Alcaligenaceae bacterium | reverse complement strand
GGGTCGGCGAGAATCTGTTGGCGGGTATAACCTTCGAACGCGCTCTCGGTATCGGCCACGGGCAGCACCACTGCTTGATTGCGAAGTGGATCTCGGATCAGGCCCTTGGGCTCTCCACCTTGAGCCAGGTTATCGAGTTCGGCCTGCAAACGTCGCCGGTAAAGCACGATGCCCTGATCGCTGGCGCCCAGGTGCTCACGACTGCGATCGGCGATCCGTCCTTGACCAATCCACGCCACAAAATCCTGGTTCATTACATGGCTGGTAATGAGCCGGCCTTCGTTATCGTAAATCGGCCCTACCCATGCGGGCACCCGCTTTTGTTCGTAGGGCTCGCAGTCGCGCGGTACCCTTGTGGCCTTCCACACCACACTGAGGGTGTTTTCGTCATCGATGGGAACCCGCCATTCAAAGTGCTCGCCCAGGAAGAAAGCATTGGGCCATAGGCAGACTCTGCCTACCTGCCACAAGGGGTGCGTTGGGTCGGTGCCTTCGCGCAGGCGTTGATATCGAAAGCCGAATTCGAACTCTTCGAAGCGCAAGCGCAGGTGCGGCGGCCCCATGGCACCCTTGACCCCGTCGCGCAGGCGATTGCCCCAGTTTTCGTGCATCCACTCGAAATGCACCGGGTCGATCGAGTTTTCCTGGCATTGCAGCCAATTGCAGGGGATCTGGCTGATGACCACCTGCACAAAGACATTGCGTCGGCTGAAAGGCTCCCAGTCGGGCAACAAGGGGGCGGGCTCTGGGCCCAGATAGGCCCAAAGCAGGCCTGCCTTGGCAGCCACCGGCCAAGCGCGCAGATGAGTTCCTTCGGGTGCACGTTTGCCAGGCTGAGACACATCTTCGTAAGGTCGCGCCACACAGTGCCCCCTCACATCGAACAACCAACCGTGATAATGGCAGCGCAAGCCGCGCGCTTCGACCATACCGTGGGCAAGATCGGCACGCCGATGCGAACAATGACGTTCTACCAGGCCGTATTCACCGCTGCGGGTACGAAACAGCACCAGGTCTTCGCCGAACACTCGCAGGGGCATCACGGGGGTTTCGTCGAGCTGGGCCACACCTGCCACCGGCATCCAATAGCGGCGCAGATAATCGCCCATCGGGGTGCCGGGCCCCACTCGGGTCAGTCGATGGTTCTCGGCCGGAGTCATGGCGCCCGCCACGAACAGAACGCCACACCCACGCCGGTGCCCGCCGGGGTGCGGTAAATGGGCTGGTATTCACACCAGGCAACGGGTGTGTCGCCCATCATGCCGGCCACCATGATCCAATTGAGCGTTTCGGACGATCCCGACTGCAGGGCGCCGCGCGGCATGGCGC
>JAJUJN010000022.1 GCA_029265335.1 Alcaligenaceae bacterium | reverse complement strand
TTAAAACTTAGATCTTGAAGGTTTCGAGCGTGGCCGGATGGAACAATTCATCCACACTCACCTTGCGCGACGACAAGCCCTGGCTGTGATGGTGCTGCAGGAAAGTTTCGAGCGTTTTGCGGTTGGCATCAACGCCATACGACCAGTAGTCGTCTCCCATCAGTTTGCGGGCCGCCACAATTTGCTCTTCTACAAAGGGCAGCGTGACTTTGGTGGCGGAAGTGTCGGAAAGATGCTCGATGGCAGCAGCCTTAGATGCCTCAAACGCCTTGTATACGGCCGCGGGCAGCCAGGGATGTTGCTCAACCAGGGTTTTGCGGATGCCCACCAGGTGCATGATGGGGAAGATGCCCGTACGACTGTAGTAATCCTTGGCGGTTGCCGTGGGGTCGGGGAATAGCCAACCTACGTTGGGGTTGCTGGCGGCGGCGCCATGCGGTGGCCGCGGAGCGATGAAGGCGTCGATGTCACCCCGATCGAGCATGTCGGAAATGGTGAGGTTCTCGGGCGCCGATTCAAGCTTGACCCCTGCGGGCAGGTTGAGATTGATTTTTTCGGGGCGTCCCGGGGTTTCGATGCCGCCGCGCACCCAGGTCACATCTTCGGGCGCCACGCCGTATTCATCGTGCAGCAGGGCCCGTGCCCACACAATGGCCGTGAGCTGGTATTCGGGCACACCAATGCGGCAGCCCTTGAGATCTTCGGGGCGCTTGATGCGGTCGCGACGCACGTAGATGGATGTGTGGCGAAAGGCGCGCGAGACAAACGCCGGAATGCCCACATACGGGCAATCGCCGTTGGCAGTTTTTACGGTGTAGCTGGATAGCGACAGCTCGCTGATGTCGAAATCTTCGTTGCGGAAGACCCGAAAGAAGATTTCTTCGGGGGAGAGAGTCATGTAGACGGGATCAACACCGTCGATTTGCACCTGGCCGTCGATCAGCGGGCGGTTGCGGTCGTAGTCGCCAATGGCAACAGAAAGCGAAAGCTTGGACAATGAGGCCTCCTACAGGCGTTCAAAGATTCAGGCGACCCGGCGCAAATGCCGAGCCGCCAGGGTGCCGTATCTATTATTGCGCAGCCACGGAGTAAGAGTCTTCGAGCTTGGCCACCCCGCCTTCCCAAACGAAGCCGGTCTCGAAATCGCGCCAATCGGTAGTTTTGGGCACGATGGCCTGGAAAGAGCAGACCCAGTCGGGCACGAAGTTGTCGCCGGTGCCAATGGCCGGCTCACCTTGCTGGAAGCTTTGCGCCGCTGCCACCATCTGCTTGCGAAACTCCACCACGGCGAGGTCGCTGGCGCCGAGTTTGTCGCGCGAGCGATCCACCATGGGACCCATGCTGACCCACATGGCCACATCTTGGTTGGGGAAACCCTTGATGCCGGTGAAGTTGCCGGCGCGCATGGCCTGACGATCCTGCCAGAAATTGTTTTCAAGCGTGCGCTTGGGCCGATAGAGGGGGTCGAGATCCACTCCCACGGTTTGCCCCAGGAACTTGCGCCAGGTTTCTACCTCGGGCGTTTGCGCGGGATGCCCCCAGGCGATGAAATAAAACGCCGTGGAGGTGTCGTCGCGCGGCACGTTCACGTTGGCCACGTTGTAGAGGTTATTGGGCGGGATAAGCACGGTGAAGGGCGCAACGAAAACCGTGGTGCGCACGTACTCGTTTTCGTTGGCTTTCACGATGGGGCGACGCAGGGCCGCGTAACGGAAACCAAAACCCGCATGCTCCACCTGCAAGCGCGGCGCTTTGTCGGTGGAGGGGCGCAACCAATTGCTTTCGGTGGCACGAGCGCCTTCTACCCGCGCCGGCACCATGTCGGAGGAGTGCAGGCTGGAGCTGTGCGCCGAATCGATGGCGCCTTCGAGGATCTGCGCCCAGTTGGCGGGCAGCACCACCTTGGCGATGGACACGCGCACATCTTCGTTGGGCGCCCAGCGCGGTGGCTGGAATTCGGGCTGGGTTTCGGGTGGGCCGAAGTAGGACCACACCATACCGCCCCACTCAACCACGGGATATGACTTGTGCTTGACTTTGTCTTTGAGGCCGCTTGAAGCGGGCTCCGACACCATTTCGAGCACATTGCCCTCGACGTCGAATTTCCAGCCGTGATAGAGGCAGCGCAAGCCGCCGTCTTCGTTGCGACCCAACGCCAGCGAAGGGCCGCGGTGCGGACAGGCTTCTTCGAGTATGCCCACGCGACCATCGGAATCGCGGAACACCACGAGGTCTTCGCCATAGATGCGGGCGCGCACTGGATCGCAGTCGGGCTCCGCAACCTCTTCACTCAGACACACAGGGGTCCAGTGACGGCGCATGAGTTGCCCCATGGGGGCATCGCCCTCCACGCGGCACAAGAGTTCGTTTTCTTCAGCGGTAATCATGACTCACTCCCGGAATAAGGCTCCGCGGACGCGGAGCTCCGTCAACAGGAATATTATACTTAGCCATCTAATCAAATGACAAGTGCCGCCAGAAAACCTGGCGACATGTCACTTGAACATCAGCATCAGGGAGAGAAAGCCCAGAAACCAGAACAGCACGCGGCGGAAGGCCACTTCGCTGAGATGTTGGCGCAGGCTTTTACCCAGACGCATGCCAAGAAACATGGGAATGAGCCCCACCAGCGAGGCCGCCGCCTCGAAGCCGCCGAGCCTGCCGTGCCACGCCAGGGAGGCGTAAAGCGGCACCATGGCGAAGAGGTAAATGACGCTGATGCTGCCGATGAAGACTTCGCGTGGCAGCTTCAGCGCCAGCAGAAAAGAAATGATCAATGGGCCGGCCATGGACGACACGCCGCCCATGATGCCCGCCAGTGCGCCCACGATGGGCCCACCCCACTTCTCCTGACGCCGCGAGAGCGCCACCTTCGGCTGAAACACCATGAGAAAGACGGCAATCAGCACGGCGCTCGCCACCAGCACATTGAGCGCTCGCATGCTGAGCGACAAGGTGAGTGGCACGGTGAGAAGTGTGGTGATCATCACTGCGATGATCAGTGGTGTGAACCGCACTGCGTGCGCCTTGGCCGTGCCGCTATCTACCGCTTGCCAGAAATTGGACATCAGCACCGGCACTGCCATGAGAGCAATGGCGTTGGGAGCGGGAATTACCAGCGACATGAGTGGCACTGCCACCAGGGGCAGGCCCACGCCCAGGGTGCCTTTGATCAAGCCGCCCAGAATAAAGGCCAGGAGGATGATCAGCAGTACCCCGGGTTCAGGCAGTGCGTCGACCCATTGCAGCCAGATCGACGGAGACTCCGGCATTATTCGGGTTGAATGCCAGCGGCCTTGATGGCGGCAGCATAGCGCTCCGATTCACCCTTCATGGCGGCGGCGTAGTCGTCGGGCGACCCACCTACCGGATCGATGCCGAGTTTGCGCATGGCCTCGATCACGTTCGGTTGCTTGACGATTTCGGCCACTTCAGCCGCGACGCGGTCGATGGCTTCTTGCGGCGTGCCGCGTGGCGCCAGGATTCCCACTGTGGGAGCGAAGTCGTAGCCTTCGACCCATTCGGCAATAGCTGGCACATCGGGAGCCTGGTCGTAGCGATTCTCGGAGTTGACGGCCAGCAGCTTGACTTCGTCGTTGGCAACGAAACCGGCGAGCGAAGGCAGGGCCGAGAACACGACCGGCACCTGGTTGCCGATGAGGGCAGGCACCGACTGGCCCGAACCCCGGAAGGGTACGTGGGTGATGTCGAGATCGAGCGCGGTTTTGAGCGCCTCCATGGAAAGATGGTGGCTGCTGCCAACTCCCGAGGAGCCATAGTCGTACTTGCCGGGGTTGGCCTTGATGAGCTCAATGAACTCTTCGAAGGTATCGGGCTCGAACTCGCCGTTTGCCGCCAGGAAAAGTGGCGCCACAGCAACCAGTGATACCGGCATGAAGTCGGTTTCGGCGTTGTAGGAGAGATCTTTGTAGAGATGCGGGTTGATGGAGAACATGGAGCCGTCGGTTACCAGGAAACTGTAACCGTCGGCGTTGCCGGTGAGCAGAGAGTTGGCAGCCACCACGCCGTTGGCGCCCGGTTTGTTCTCGACCACCACGGCAACATCGAGACGTTCGCCCAGGGCCTGGGCCGTGAGACGGGCCACAGTGTCGGGCAAGCCGCCGGCGGCATAGGGCACGACGAAATGAATGTTACGCGTGGGGTAATCGGCCGCTTGCGCCACCGTTGCACCGAAAGCAACCGTGGCGCCAAGTGCACAGGTTACGAGCGCGCGTAGAGATAGCAAAGATCTGGACATAATTGAGTCTCCGTGATTTTGAACGGGGTTTAGTCGACGACCCGAACCGCAATGCGGCTAGCGGAAATCCGGGCTTGCAAACATATTATTAGATATCTAAGATAAGCGCATCCGGATTTATCCCTATGGGTTTTTTTATGAGCCAAGCTGACTTTTCTCCGGCTCTCTCTTTGCAAGTGACCGATGCGCGCGAAATCGCCCGCGGCATCCACCTGTTTGAGTTGCGCCACCCCCAAGGCGACGACCTGCCTGAATTTACACCAGGTTCTCACCTCGAGGTACTCACCCCCGCGGGCCTTGTTCGCAAGTATTCGCTGTGCAATTCGGCGCTGGAGCGCGATCGCTATCAGATTGCTGTGAAGCGCGAGCCCGATAGCCGTGGTGGCTCCGCCAGCATGGCCGAACAGCTCAAGGCTGGCGACATGTTGCCGGTGAGCCTGCCCGATAACGCCTTCGAGCTATCACCCAAGGCGCGGCATCATCTGCTGATCGCCGGCGGCATCGGCATCACCCCTATCCTGGCCATGGCCCGCTGGCTGAAAGAAACCGACGAGGGCAAGTTCAAGCTCATCTACTGCAGCCGCGACGCCGAAAGCACCGCTTTTCTTGAAGAGCTGCAGAGCGACGAGTGGCAAGGACTGGTGACCATACATCACGACGGCGGCAATCCCGACGAGGCCTTCGATCTCTGGCCGCTGCTCGAAAACCCCAAGGGCGGTCATGTGTATTGCTGTGGCCCGCGCGGCATGCTCGAGGCCATACGCGACATGACCGGCCACTGGACGGGCGGCAGCGTGCACTTCGAGAGCTTTGGCGCCGAAACCCGCGACACCAGCCAAAACACGCCATTCACGGTGCAGCTCGCCAAATCGGGCATGACGCTCGAGGTACCGGCCGACCGGAGTATTCTGGAAGTGGTGCGCGAGCACGGCGTTCAAGTGTCGAGCTCCTGCGAAAGCGGCACCTGTGGCTCGTGCCGCACCGGCCTGCTGGCCGGCGAGGCCGAGCATCGCGATATGGTTCTCTTTCCTGAAGAACACGATAGCCAAATCATGGTCTGCGTGTCGCGTGCGCGCTCCGACGAACTTACCTTGGATCTCTGATCATGAGCAGCCCGCAACCGATTCGACTGGGGGTGGCCGGCCTGGGTCGCGCCTTCACCCTCATGATTCCCACCTGGCGCGACGATCCCCGCATTGCACTCACCGCGGGCACCGATCCGCGCGCGGCGGCACGCCAGCAGTTCGAGTCCGAATTCGGCGGGCGCGCTCATGCCAGTCTCGAGGCCCTGTGTGCCGACCCCGAGGTGGAATGTATCTACATTGCCACGCCCCACCAGATGCATGCCGACCATGTGCGCATGGCGGCCGAGCACGGCAAGCACGTGCTGGTGGAAAAACCCATGGCCATCAACCTGCCCGACTGCGAGGACATGGTGCAAGCCTGCGATAAAGCCGGCGTGCATTTGATGGTAGGGCACAGCCATAGTTACGATGGCCCCGTGCTGCAGGCGCACCGGTTGATTCGCAGCGGTCGCTTTGGCGCGGTGCGCATGATCCAGGCGCAGTACCACACCGATTTCCTCTATCGTCCGCGCCGACCCGAAGAGCTGGACACAACCCTCGGGGGTGGCGTGGTGCACAACCAGGCCGCCCACCAAATGGATATTGTTCGCTTGCTGGGCGGCGGCGAGGTACGCAGCTTGCGCGCCATGACCGGCGCCTGGGATCGCTCCCGGCCCACCGAAGGCGCCTACGCCGCCTTGCTGCAGTTTGCCAATGGGGCGTTTGCTTCCCTGCTCTACAGCGGTTTTGCGCACTTCGACAGCGACGAATGGCACGATTGGGTGGGCGAAATGGGGCGCCGCAAGTCGCCCGCGGATTACGGCAAAGCTCGCCGCTCCCTGGGCACACCGGAGTCGGCCGCAGCCGAAGCCGCGCTCAAGGCCGATGCCAACTTCGGCGGCAGCCGCTACCGTTCACCAGAAAGCGGCGCTCCATTCCATCAGCACTTTGGCCACATCATTGTGAGTTGCGACCATGCCGACTTGCGGCTCACGCCGCGAGGTGTCATGGTGTATGGCGACCACGAACGCTGGCTCGACGAAGTGCCGGTACCTCCTGTACCTCGCCAGGAAGTGGTCGACGAACTCTGGCAAGTGCTTCGCGAAGGCCTGCCCGCACGGCACGACGGTCGTTGGGGGCTGGCCACCACCGAAGCCTGTCTGGCTTTGCTGGAATCCGCTCGGCTACAAACCGATGTGGCCCTGCATCATCAAGTGCCTGCACCACCTCCTGCACCCTAGAACATGAGCAATTCGAGCGACGACACCCGCGTTATTCTCCAACACTGGCGCGAAGCCGTTCCCCACGACCGGCTGGCCCACCTCATCAAAGACGCCACTCGGGCACTGGTTCGCGCTCTGCAGGTGAGGCTCGCCGAACATGATGTGGCTTTTGGTCATTGGACTTTCCTGCGTGTGCTTTGGGAAAGCGATGGGCTCACCCAGCGTCAACTCAGCCAGCAGGCCGGCGTCATGGAACCCACCACCTACGCTGCCGTGAAGTCGATGGAAGCCCTCGGTTATGTGGAACGGCGCCACCTGCCCGGCAACCGCAAGAACGTGCACGTGTTTCTTACCGAAACTGGCCGCGGCCTGAAAGAAAAACTGGTGCCACTGGCCCAGGAAGTGAACTCGGTGGCCATCGAAGGCGTCACGCCCGACGACGTACGCACCACCCGTAACGTGCTGCTGGCCATGATCACCAACCTGGCCCGCGACGAAATGGAACTCGAAGCACAGGATCGTCGCGTGCCTTCCACTCGCGAGCTGGTGAACCGCACGCGTTAGTCATCAAGGGCACAAATTGCAAAGGCGCGCTCAGGGCGCCAGCGACATGACGGCCCACACCACCAGCAACGGCCCTGCATTGAAGCCGGCATGCACCAGCATGGCCAAGCCCATGCCTCCGCGCACCCGCAGCCATCCCAACGCCAGGCCTGTGACCCATTGCGGCAAAACCAGCATCGGCCACAACCAGAGCGGCGCGGCCACCGACTTGAAGTTGAACAGATGCAGACCAGCAAAGCCGAGAGTCAGCAAATGGAAAACCCACGGAAAGGCCCGCACAAATCGCCGATTCCAACGCCATGACCAGCGTATTCCTGGTAATAGCGGCTGCCGGGCGCCTGCAACAACCGTGGGCTGCGAACCATCAGCATGCCGCACGGCACGTGGGATGGGCCGCGTGAGTGTGACGAGCAGCAAGGATAGGGCCAGAAAGCCTGTTACCCAGATATCGCGACCGTACCAGGCCAACGTCAGAAAGCTGGGCAGCAGCCATAGCGCCGCTCCCGGTCGGCGCATACCCAACCGAAAGATCAACTCCTCTACGATCGGCGCCCAGACCAGCGCCAGCAGCCAGGGGATCTGCATGGGGTCGAAGCGATGCTCGGCACCCGCCTGCGAGGCCGCTCCCGCAGCCAGCGGACCCAGCACCAGGAAATTGCACAGCCAAAGCAACAACACCCAGCGCAGCGCGCGGCGCCACTGCAAGCCACCTAGCCAATCGGCCGCCAGGGGCGGCATGGCTCGACGCGGCCAACGGGGCGACAAGCGCGGGCGCCATACGAAACGGGCAAAATCGCAGAGCTCGGCTCGCCAGCCGCTGGCCAGCGGCGCCTGCCGCTGCGTGGTTTCTATCACCTGATGGACTCCTTGTCTGCATCAGTGGCCGAGGGTAGGCAAGCTGAGGCGCAACTCGGATGAATGGACCTTCAAGCCACGTAGCGTGCGCGCGGGCGCAGCATCACGGGGCTCAATCGCTGCTCTTGCACATGGGCGACCCAACCCGCGGTACGCGCCAAGGCAAACAATGGACCCAAGGTGCGGCGTGGAAGTTGCATGGCAATCGCCAACGTGGCTGCGGCCAGCTCGTGTCGGGGGTGACAACCGTACTCGCTCTTCATCCGTTCGACGTACCGGTAGATAGCCTCGAGACGTGAGGATTGATCGGGCCGCCTTTGCACGAGTTCGAGCAAGAGTTGCGCCCGCGGATCGCCTTGAGGATACAAGGGGTGATCGAACCCTGGCGGCGCCGAGCCCGAGCGGCTCGCTTGCTCGGCGCGGGCTACCAGTGCCTCGAAGGTGTGCGATTGCGCAAGAAAATCTTCCACGCGATCGTACAGCCGCCCGATTTGCACGCCCGAAGTGGCGCAAATCGCCGAGGCCAGGCAACCGTGCAGCGGCGCACCACTAGAGGCTGCCACTCGGGCCGCCAACGTACCCGGGGAGAGCTCATGGTCGGCAAACAGAACCAGCATGGCTTCCATGGCCGCGTGGTTGTCGGCGTGTGGCGCTACACCGAGCGCCTCAACGATGCCCTCGCTCACCGAAATACCCGGACGCAAGGCAAGGTATGTTTTGCCCGGCCCCGCCCAGCCAAACGAACCGACCAAAGTGGCAAGCACCTGGCGCGCGGCTGCCAGCCATTGCCCACTGCGCATGCGGTCTTCGACACTGCCGCGCTGCAAACCCAGATGAAGAATCGCCGTGGCAAACGCTTCGAGCAACGATTCTTCGGCCCGTTCGCCCCCAACAACATCGAGCGCCCGGATATCTGCCGGTGTGAGAGCGTGCTCCCAGGCATGAGGTTCGTCGTGCCACATGCCGGTCCACAACAGCTCCGCCACAGACTCGAAAGTGGCGCCATCGTGCACCAACTGGGTGGCCAGGCGACCACGGTAGCGAGGACCGTCGGCGGTGATTTCGGTGATGGCAGTAGGGATGATGGGCTCGCCCCAGTTCATGGCCCCGGCAGCTACAGCGCCGTGACCGGCTCGGGCCTCCGAGCGAGCCCGCACCCGGTGCACGTCTTCGGCCAGATATAGCTTGCCACGCTGATTGGGCTGCTTCAGGCTGCGGATGAGACCCCGACTCACATAGGCATACAGAGTTTGCTGCCGCACTTTGAGCACGGCCATGGCTTCTGCGGCCGTGAGATAGTCTTTTCGGGGGGGCTTTACTGCGTTTGACACACACTTCTCCTGCGGTGCGAGCAGACGAACACTCGAGAATCAACACTTATATTGAATGTTTATTCAAGATTGATCAACTTCTTGAAAACCTTTAACTTGGCTGGTTATCCCGGCCCAGGTCAAGGGTGACAGAAGATTCAACCCAACTACCGCTGGCGGGACTTATCTTTTGATTCCAACGGAGAAGACCATGCGTAAACGAGTCTGGCACGCCATGAGCGGCCTCGCCCTTGCCTTGGGGCTCGCCACCACGCCTTCACTGGCAGCCTCCCCAGCCGACACCTACCCCGATGGGCCGGTCACCCTGATCGTGCCGTTTACCGCTGGCGGCAGCAACGACGTGCTGGCCCGCACGATCGGCCAGAAACTGGCAGCCGAGTGGGGCCAAGCAGTGGTGGCCGAAAACCGCCCTGGTGCCGCAGGCAACATCGGTGGCGACGCAGTGGCCAGGGCCGAGCCCGACGGCAAAACGCTGCTGATCGCGGCCAACAACCTGCTCACCATGAACCCGCATATCTACCGCAACATGCCGTTCGATACTCAGAACGACTTCGCGCCCATCACGGTTCTGGGCTGGGTGCCGGTAGCCCTGGTGGTGAACCCGTCGGTTCCGGTCGATAGCGTGGCCGAACTGATCGAGTATGCCAAGGCCAACCCCGGCAAGCTCAACTATGCGTCTTCGGGCGCCGGCTCGCCCCAGCATATGTCTGCCGAACTTTTCAAAGCATTGGCGGATGTGGATATGCTGCACGTGCCCTACCGCGGCGCCGCACCGGCCATCACCGATCTTTTGGGTGGGCAGGTAGACGTTCTGTTCGGCCCCATCAACTCGCTTCTATCGTATATCCGCAACGGCGACCTCAAGGTTCTGGGTGTGACCGGCCCGGAATCCATCCCCGAACTGCCCGACGTGCCGCCTATCGGCGATACCGTCGAAGGCTACAACAGCGACATCTGGATTGGGCTGGTGGCGCCCGCCGGCACGCCCGACGAAGTCATAGCCAAGATCAACCAGAGCGTGGTTGCCGCTCTGCAGCTCGACGATGTCAAGGCTTCCTTGGCCAATCAGGGCATTACGCCCGACGGAACCTCCGTGGCCGAATTCCAGGAGCTCATGCAGGCCGATTACGAGCGTTGGGGCAAGGTGATCCAAGACGCAGGAATCCAGCTCGACTGATACGCGGCGGTATCTGCAATTCATCGCGGGCCGCCGGCCGCCGGCCACTGGCCGCGCGCCAGTGGTCGGCGTGCATTTGTTCAACCTTTGCCGATATATCAGCGGTACTCGCGTCGAGGGCCGCTGGTTTTTCTTTCTTGTTCACTGATTCTCATCTTATGTCGACCTCAACCCAATCACGCAAAGACGTCGCGCCTATCGTGGCGAGCACCAACGAATGGCGCGAAAAAATGGCCGAAATGGCCCAGCGCACCACGCCCAGTTTCTTTCCCATCGTGGCCCAGCTCCCCAAAGAGGGACGAACCAACCAGGTGCTGGGCGCCTCCCGCTACCTGAATGTCGTACTGAAAACCTACGCCAGCGGTGGCGAGAACGAGCTGCATGCCCATACCAACGAAGACCACCTGTTCGTGGTGCTGCAAGGCGCGGCCACGTTTTATGGTCCCAATGGCGAAACGCGAGAGGTCACGCGCCACGATTGCGTGTTGCTGCCAGCGGGCAGTCTCTATCGCTTCACCGCCCATGAGGAGGAACCGTTGGTGCTGCTGCGAGTAGGCGCTGCCATCGATCCCGATACCGATCTGCTGGCACGGGTCGACGCCCAGGGCAAGGCCATGGACGGATACTCTAAGGAAAACTTCGAAACCGGCTACGTATTGCACGAAGATCGCTGGTTCGAGTAAGCAGAAGAGCGTTGAGGGGGCTCGGCGCGCAGCCCCCTTGAGCTGAACCTTAGCGCCGCAAGGCCAGGTTCACGTTCTTGAGCCGAGTGAACTCCAGCAGCTCCTCCCGCGACTCCTCGCGCCCCACGCCCGACATTTTGTAGCCGCCAAACGGCGCGCCGGGTATGTGAATGGAGCATTCGTTGATCCAGATATAGCCCGACTCAATACGTTGCGCCGCACGATGCGCCGTAGTGACGTTTTCGGTCCAGACCGACCCCGTGAGGCCAAACTCCAGAGCGTTCACCTGATCGAACATCGTGTCTTCGTCGCTCCAGCGCAATACCGACAACACCGGCCCAAAAATCTCTTCGCGCGCAATACGCATATCGGGAGTGACGTCGGCAAACACCGTGGGTTCGATGAAATAGCCCTTGGCCAACGCCGGGTTGGTAGGATGACCACCACCGGTAACCTGACGCGCACCCTCTTGTCTCGCGCTTTCGATGAATTCCAGGCTGCGATCGTATTGCTGGCGATTGATCATCGCGCCCATGGTGGTGGCCATGTGCGTAGCTATGCCCGGCTGGTGGCGTTGCGGCAAACGCTCGGCCATCGCCGCCACAAAGCGATCGTAGAGATCGGTATGCACAAATAGCCTGCTGGTGGAACCGCACGACTGGCCACACCAGGTGAAATTCATGCCCCGGATGGCGCCTTCTACGGCGTCATCGAAATGCGCATCGGGATACACCACCATGGCGTTCTTCCCGCCCAACTCCAAAAGCGCAGGTTTGAGCCTTTCGGCAGCCGCCTTAGCCACAGAGACCCCGGCCGGCACGCTGCCGATGAGGCCGATCGCCGCGACATCTTCATGTGCAGCCAAGGCCGCTCCGGCCTCGCGACCACCCACCACGCCGTTGAGCACGCCGGCCGGGAACAGATCGTGCAGCAGTTCGAGCAAACGGATGGACGACAAAGGCGCCTGCTCTGGGGGCTTGATTACCACGGTATTGCCTGCCGCCAAGGGCGCGGCGATTTTGCCGGCGGCGAACATGAAGGGGTGATTGAAGGGATAGATACGCCCCACCACGCCCAGTGGCTCGCGCACGGTGTAATTGAGCGAGCCGTTGGCTGTAGGGAGGGTTTCTCCTTTGATTTCGAGCACCAGACCCGCAAAGTACTCGAGCTGCGTGGCGGCGATTTCGGCGTCAAAGCGCATGGCCTTGATCGGGTTGCCGCAGTCGGCAGCATCGATCAGCGCGAGTTCGTCGGCATGTTCACGAATGCGGGCCGCAGCGGCGCGCAGCAGACGGGCACGCTCCAGCGGCGGCGTGGCCGCCCAGGCGGGAAAAGCAGCTTTGGCGGCGGCGACGGCGGCATCGACTTCGGCCGCGCCGCCCATCAGCACTTCCGCCAGCACTTCGCCGGTGGAAGGATTATGCGTGGTGAGCGTGCTGGCCGACGACGGCTCATGCCATTCGCCACCCCAATAGAGACCACGCTGGTGTGGCAAAACACTGGCCACGCGATGGCTCAGATCCTGATCGTCAGGGCCTATCTTCAAGGTCATGATCGCTCCTTGTTAATCGTAAGTGCGGGTCATCCCCGAGCTCATGGCCGGGTTGTAACCGGAAGCAATGCGCACATCGACGACTACCGATTCGCCAGCTTTCACGGCGGCAACCGCCTCGGCAAGTACCCGAGGCAAATCATCCACGTCGGTGATCGGGCCCACCCCGGTTAAACCTTGCCCACGAGCCAACATGGCCAGGTCGGGATCGGGGTCGCCAATGCGTTGCCCAACCCAGCGGTTCTCGACCGGACGGCCGCGTTGTATGGCCACGCGCTCCTGGTGCAACTCGTCGTTGTAAAACGATTGATTGTTGCAGATGATCGCCAGCAAGGGT